>CACYWX010000117.1 GCA_902778205.1 uncultured Ruminococcus sp.
CTCGCCCGCCTGATACTTCTGCTCGGAGGTGGCGTCCTCCACCAACTTCTGCCGCTTGTAGGAGGCCTTGTCCGCGCGGACCTTCAGAATCGTCCAGATCACGGCCAGCACGATCACCGCGCCGAGGATCACGGAGCCGGTGATGATGAGAGCCGTGTAATCGATCTCATCGTCGGCGCCCAGGGTGATCTCGTCCATGACCTCCGTATCCAGGGAAGGACGGACGGTGATCTTGGAGCTGTCCAGACCGGAGGTGGTGGTGGTGGATTCCGTCACGTTGGGATCGTACATCTCCTCCATGTAGGAGGGCGTGACCTCATACATGATCCAGCCCATGGAGGGGTAGTACACCTCGATCCAGGAGTGGGCGTCGTAGTCGCGGACGGAGCTGCGGTAGGTGGACACGGCCTCGGGGTCGTAGGTGCGGTTCCAGCTGTCGCAGATATAGCCCTCGTCGTACCGGACCGCAAAGCCCAGCTCACGCAGAAGCGCGATGGCGGAGGTGGCGAAGTGCACGCAGTAGCCCTGCTTCACCTCGAAGAGGAAGGCCTCGAGATTGGAGGGGGACTCGACATAGTCCTCGGTCACGGGATTGCCCTCCTCGTCCAGAATCGGGTCGCCGTTCTCGTCGAAGGTGGGCCGCTGCTCCACCTCGGGATCCAGGGTGTAGGTGTAGTTCTCGCGGAGATAGTTGAGAACCGCCATGATGGCCTGATGGCGCGGGACGGTCTCTCCGGTGGCGGCGTCGGTGAACCAGGAGCCGGTCACGTTGCCGTACTTCTCCAGATTGGTCATCCGCTTGATCTGGTTCTCGTTCTTCGTCTCCAGATAGGACTTGTCGTGGACGTACTTTTCGCCCATGACGATGCCCGCGTCGGAGAGGATCTGCTGAGCCAGGTCCGCGATGGCCTCCGAACCGAAGGTGTTCCGGTAGGTGCTCTCCGCGTAGTCCCGGTAGTCCAGCTCCTTGTCGAAGGCGTTCATGAAGGTCCGCCGCTCGCCGGAGGTCATGTTGATGTACCGGGCCACCAGATTGTCCAGCTGCGGCTCCTCGTCGGCGGTGACCGTCTGGTTGGACTTGTACTTGTAGCCTCTCTCCTGGCATTCCGCCTCGAACTGCTCCGCCAGGAAGGAGAGATCGGTGCCCGTCAGGGAGATGGTACCGAGGGGCGTGTCGTACTCGTATTCCTTGTCCTCCTTGAAGAGCAGGTTCCCGGCGATCTCCGCCTGGATGGCGTCCACGGTCTCCGCGTAGATCTTCGCCCGGTTGTAGTACCAGATGGAGAGCTCGAAATTGGAGGCCAGATCCGGATGCTTCATGACCGGGTTGAAGGAGGACACGGAGTAGGTGGAGTCCTCGTCAAAGAACCGGGAGGAATAGATACCGTCGTAGTAGGCGGAGTACTTCTTCGACACGGGATCCAGGGATCCGAACTCCATGATGCCCAGCCCCGCGTTCAGAATCGACGGGACGAAGAGGATCTTGGAGGTCCCGCTTCTCCGGCGCACATGGACCTGGAACACGCGGAAGCCGAAGTTGTCCAGATTCCGGTACTGGTCCACCTTGTTCACGTCCAGGGCGTTGGGATAGACGTACTTGGCGAAGAAATAGGAGATGTTGTCCGGCGTGTAGGCCGATCCGAAGCGCTCGCGGTAGGCGATGACCTCGTCGGCGTCGGCGGAGGACCAGAAGTCGGTCTCCAGGTCGTAATCGGAGCCGATCCAGCTTCTCATGTACACCGGCGCGGCATAGCTGGCCTCGCAGGTGAAGAGCCGCTGTCCGGTGTACTGGGGCGTGTTGAAGTCCACGTTCCGGGGATTCAGCTCCGCGACGCCGCCGTACATGGCCAGGGAGTTCAGGTCCACGTCGTCGCCCATCAGGTAGGCGGTTACGTAGGTCCGCACCAGCTGCATCCGGTTGTTGATGACGTCGATGATGGGGAAATTCTTCTTGGTGGCCGTCAGCGGAACCCAGATGGCCAGAAACGCGATGATCATGGCCATGACTCCCGCGTATCCGGAGGCGGCGCGGGTCTTGAAGGCGGCGGTCTCACCGGCGTTGCGCTGGATCCGGGCGGCACGGGCGGCCTCTCTCGCGTCCTTCTTCAGGGCGGAGACAGCGGCGGCCTCCTCGGCGTTGGGCTTCTTGGATTTTCTCAGGGCGGCGGAGCGGGCGCGGATGGCCTTCTTCTGCTCCTTCTTCGCCAGCCTTTCCGCCTTTTTCGCTTCCTTCGCGGCCTTCTTCGCGTCGGCCTTCGCCTGCTTTTCGGCCAGCTTCAGACGCTTGGCGGTCTTCTTCGCCTCCTCGGCCTCCTTCTTCGCGCGGGCATAGACGGCCGCTCTGGCCTTCTTCGCCGCGGATGCGGGAGCGCCTGCCGCGATGGTTTCGTTGTAGGCGGCGGTGGCGGTGTTCTTCAGAGCGTGCCTGGCGTCCTTCTTCGCCTTTTTCGCGGCTTTTTTCGCGGCTTTGGCGGCCTTTTTCGCCTCTTTCTTCGCCTTCCGGGCGGCAAACACGCCCCCGTAGATGCAGTCGAAGAGGCACAGCGCCACGGCTCCGCAGATGAAGACCAGCACGCAAGCCAGTCCCTTGTTGGAGCGGGTGATGTTGAACATGAACACCGGGATCATGTACACCGCGCACACAATGGCGACACCCCAGGCCCGGACCCGCTTCGCCATGAAGAGGCCCAGGATCAGCCCGGACACCACGATCACGGCGGCCACGAAGAACTTCAGCAGCTCCGTGCGGTTATAGGAGAAGGGCTCCTCCGAGATATACTGCATATAGGTGGTGTATCCGGCGGAGGCCATGTTGGAGAACACCAGATCCCGGGTACAGCGGAAGGACTCCAGGAAGTACCCGATGGGATCCGTGTAGGTGGCGAACATGTACGCCGCGATGCCGCCCACTGCCAGAACCGGAGACAGAGCCCGCGAGATCTTGTGCAGGGACACCGCCATGACAAAGAGCGTCACGACGGCACTCCACAGGGCGATGAACCAGGGGGACAGGGTGATGTCCTCGGCCTTGGCCCCGTTCAGGATGACGATCTTGGCCGCGTCGCAGAGGAACAGGTTCAGCCCGAACACGCCCATGAAGAGGGTCAGCGTCCGGAACACCATGCCCACCGCCGTATACGCCTTCGTCATGGAGGGCGCGGGGGACACGGTGACGGGCTCCAGGGTGGCTTCCGCTCTGGCCCGGGCCTGTCTCTTCTGCGCCGCGTCTATTTTATCCTGCAGGGTGTCGCTCTTCGGCTTTCCGAAAAGCCCTCCCGGCAGGAAGGATGGTTTTTTCGATACTTTATCCATGGGAACCCCTTCTGAATATATGAAAGTTCCTCGCCTGAGGCGCCGCCGTCAGCGGGTCGCGCGCTGCAGGGTGTAGTGGCCGCTTTCGTCCTTGACGGCCGTGAGCTCGGTCAGGTCCACGCCCTCCTGGGCCAGACGGATCCGGCTCATTTCCACGTATTCCCGGCGGATCTTCACGTCCTCGTACCGCTCCTCGGGGTTGAAGAGCAGGACCTCCGCCACGCATCCTGTGCCCGCTCCTCCGAAGAGACCCGGGATCGCCGCGTACTTGTTGAGGGACAGGGGATCCAGGTTGGAGGTGCAGATGCGGATGGTGACGTTCAGGGACTCGGTGATCAGGGGAAGGAGGCTGGTGACGTTCTGCTTCTCGGAGCAGGGAGGCGTCGTGGCGAACACCGGATACACGGCGTCGAAGTCCTCGGGACAGGTCAGCTGAACGGCCGCGATGCCGCCCTCCTGCCGCCGGTCCGCCCAGATCATGGTGACGTCGTTGCCGTTCCGCAGTTCGTTCAGGGCCGCCGCGATGGACATTTCAACCACGCCGTCCGCGCAGAACTCGTCCATGTCGGGAGCGTACTGGGGCTTGATGATGCCTCCCACGGCCAGCGCGGCCTGGGTCTCGGCGTCGATGCGCTTCCGCTCGTTCTCCTCGGCTCTTGCTGCCGCCGCTTCGGGATCCAGGACGGGCTCCGCCGCCTTTTTCCGTCCGAAGAGGGGCCTGCGCTCCTTCTTCTGACGGGCGGGCTCGTTCGCCTTGGACTCCGCCGCCCGGTCGATCATGTCGTCGATCATGGCCGCCGTGTCCACGCTTCCCGCGCTCATGCCGGCTCTGGCCCTCTTCGCCGCTTTTTTCGCCGCGGCCTGGGCCTTTTTCGCCGCCTTGTCGGGCTTGGCGGTCTTGAGCTTCACGTGCTTGTCCTTCGGCTTCCGGGCCGCTTCCCTCTCCGCCTTCTCTCTGGCCGCGCGTGCGCCTTCGTCCTCGAAGACCTCCGGCGGGATGGCGCGGGAGAAATCGCAGAGCATGTACACGGACTGGGAGGTGTTGGTGTTGAAGTCCTTCACCATCAGGCTCCCGTCCACGGCCTTGGAGGAGAGCTTCCAGTGGATGCTCTTCAGGCTGTCGCCGGGGACGTACTCGCGGATGTTGCTGATCTCCGCCTTTTCGGTGGAGAACACCAGCTTGGCGGCGTCGTTGGGGATGTCGGTGGCCGAGGTGGTCATCTTCATATCCATCCCCAGCTTCCGCGGGAACACCATGACGTTCTGGTAGATGTCCACGTCCAGACGGATGGAGAACATCCCCAGAAAGTCGGAGATGTAGAGACAGCGGACGCCGATCTCATAGGTCCCGCGGTACCGGAAGGAGGTCTCCCGGTCCACGGTGTAGCTTCCCATGGGAGGCAGGCTCATGGTGAGGGACTGCTCGGTGCATCGGACGCCGTCCGGCTGGGGCACGCTCACCACCGCCTCGATGAAGGGATAGGCGAAGGGAGAGGCGTTGATGATGCGCAGCTCGTAGTTCACCGGCTGCAGCTTCTCCACCTTGGAAATGTCGGAGCTGACGTAGATCCGGATCAGGGCCTTGCCCACCAGCACGTAGATCACGGACAGGATGGGCAAAAGCACAAGGAACCAGAACAGCACCGCCGACGCCGTGGCCCGGAGCGCCTGGGTAAAGATCAGGGCGAAAACGAGCAGCAGGGCGTATAGAACCGCCGGACGCCGGAATTTGACGAGCGGCCTTTTTTTCAGATTATCCATAGTTGGCCCGTTTCTTTCATGAGGTTATGGAAGGGTTCCGCGCCGGTCATCTCTTGGTCTTGAAGGGAGCCTCCACGGTGCGGAGAACCTCGCCGAGGATATCCGCCTGGGTCTCGCGGTTCAGACGGGCCTCCTGGCTCAGCACGATGCGGTGCGCGATGCCGGGGGCGAACACGAAGGCAATGTCCTCGGGAAGGACGTAGTCGCGGCCTCTCAGGAAGGCGTAGGCCTGGGACAGCTTCATGAGCAGCAGGGACGCGCGGGGAGAGGCGCCCAGAGAGAGCTTCGGGCTCTTTCTGGTGGCGTGGACCAGGCGCACGATGTAGCGGCAGATCTCGGGCTCCAGCGCGATCTGCTGGCAGGCCGCCCGGATGCCTCGGATGGTCTCCACGTCGGTGACGGCGTTGACCTTTTCAAGCGGGTTGATGCCGCGGCGGTCGGAGATGATGTTGACCTCCTCGTCCTCGGTGGGATAGCCCATGGAGAGACGGATGGCGAAACGGTCCATCTGCGCTTCCGGCAGGGGATAGGTGCCCACGTAGCCCGTCGGGTTCTGGGTTGCGATGACCATGAAGGGATCGGGGACCCGGTAGGTGGTGCCGTCCACGGTGACCTTGGCTTCTTCCATGGCCTCCAGCAGAGCCGACTGGGTCTTCGGGGAGGCGCGGTTGATTTCGTCGGCCAGGAGGATGTTGGTCATGACCAGGCCCTCCCGGAACTCAAACATTTCCTTCTGGCGGTTGTACACGTTGAAGCCCGTGATGTCGGAGGCCATGACGTCCGGCGTGAACTGGGCGCGGTTGAAGTCCAGACCCGCGGAACGGGCCAGCGCCGCCGCCAGGGTGGTCTTGCCGGTGCCGGGCACGTCCTCGATCAGGACATGTCCGCCGGACAGCATGGCGGTGACCAGCAGGACGATTTCGTTGTGCTTGCCGATGACGACCTTCTCCACCTCGGAGATCAGGGCCTGCGCTGCCTTGTAGGAGCTTTCGGGAACAGAGATCTTGTTTTCGTTTGCCATGGTGCGTGCGCGGCGCGTGGACCGCATCCTTCCGTATAATTTTTATATTTGTGGTTTTGAGTGGCTTTCGGTCTGCCTTTTTGTGATTTTACCACAAAACAAACCGGAATACAATTGCAATTCCGTGAACATTGCGATTTTTTAGCTGAAAATTCGGCCGGGGATCCGGCCAGGGATGCCGTACCCGTCCGTCCGGATAAAAAAAGAGAGGATTTTCATTATTATACTATGCCGCGGCGGAACGGGAGGGCGGATCGACAAAAATTTACATTTCATCCTCTTATTGTTCGCAATTGGCCGCGTGAAGGAAGCGTAAAAATGTTATCCGAAATCTTTCATCCCGCTTCTTGTATTGACGGGCCGGATGTGGTATACTGAAGAGGAATCACCGCGGATCCCCACGGGGTTTGCGGAAACAGGACGGTACATCACCATGATTTATGACGTATTGATTATCGGCGCCGGCTGTACGGGCGTCATGACCGCGCGTCTGCTCTCCTCGAAGAACGTGAGGACCGCCGTGGCGGAAGCCCGCTGCGACGTGGCCATGGGAGCGACCTGCGCCAACTCCGCCATCGTCCACGCCGGATACGACGCGAAGCCCGGCACCCTCAAGGCGAAGCTCAACGTGCGCGGCAACGTGCTCATGAAGGAGCTCTGCGCGCAGCTGGGCGTGGAGGTGAAGAACGTCGGCTCCCACGTGGTGGGATTCGGCGGGGAGGACCTTCCGAAGCTGAAGGAGCTGTACGAGCGCGGCGTGTCGAACGGCGTCCCTGGACTGGAGATCATCGGTCAGGACGCCCTGCGCCGGATGGAGCCCCATGTCTCTCCGGAGGCCACCCATTCCCTCTGGGCCCCCTCGGCCGCCATCACCTGCCCCTACGGCATCACCATCGCCGCCGCCGACAACGCGGTCACAAACGGCGTCGATTTCTATTTCAACTTCCCCGTGGTCTCCTGCGCGAAGGAGGAGGGCGTCTTTGCGGTGTCGGACGGCGAAAAGACCATCCGCGCCCGCTATGTGGTCAACTGCGCCGGCGTGCATTCCGCGGAGCTGGCCGCCGTCCTCGGGGAGCGGGACTTCCCCATCACCATCACGCCCCGCCGCGGCGAATACTTCATCCTCGACAAGGCCGTCGGACATCTGGCGAACTCCACCCTCTTCGTCTGTCCCTCAGACCGGGGCAAGGGCATCCTCGTCTCCCCCACGGTGGACGGCAACCTGATCGTGGGTCCCAACGCCTATCCCATCGAAGACGGAGACGACCGGGCTACCACGGCGGAGGGCCTGGCCGAGATCACCGCGGGAGCGCGCCGCATCATGCCGGAGGTGCCCATGAACATGGCCATCACCTCCTTCGCCGGCGTCCGCGCCACCCCCAACATTTACGACTTCTACCTGAAGCGCTCGGAGCAGGTTCCGGGCCTCATCCACGCGGTGGGCGTCGAATCCCCCGGCTTTGCGTCCTCTCCGGCCACGGCGGAATACCTCGTCGGACTGCTGGAGGAGGCCGGACTGGAGCTGACGGACAAGGCGGACTACATCCCCACCAGACGCCCCGACGGCAACCACATCCAGTTCAACCGGCTGAGTGAGGAGGAAAAGGCGGCCCGGTGCCGGGAGAATCCCGCCTACGGAAAGATCGTCTGCCGCTGCGAGACCGTCACGGAGGGGGACCTTCTGGACATGCTCGACGCGCCCATCCCCGCCGTCACCATCGACATGATGAAGAAGAGACTGCGGGCCGGCATGGGGCGGTGCCAGGGCGGGTTCTGCTCTCCCAGGGTGGCCGCTCTCATCGCGGAGCGCACCGGCATGGGGCTGGAGAACGTCACCAAGAACGGCGGCGGCTCCTGGCTGGTGACAAAACGGATCGGGGAGGAATGAGACCATGACGGACAAGAAGCTCATCATCATCGGCGGCGGTCCGGCCGGACTGGCGGCGGCTGTCGCGGCGGCGGACCGGGGACTGGATCCCGCGGATATTCTGGTGCTGGAGCGGGACAGCGAGCCCGGCGGCATCCTCAATCAGTGCATCCACGCCGGTTTCGGCCTCCACCGCTTCGGCGAGGATCTGACCGGACCGGAATACAGCGGCCGCTATATCGCCATGGCCCGGGAGCGGAACATCCCGATCCTGTGCAACGCCATGGCCCTGAACCTCACCGCGGACCGGCGGGTGACCTTCGTCTCCCCCGAGACCGGCTACACCACCCTGCAGGCGGAGGCCGTGATCCTTGCCATGGGATGCCGGGAAAGGACCCGGGGAGCCCTGGGAACTCCGGGCACCCGTCCCTCCGGCGTCTACACGGCGGGATGCGCCCAGCGGTACGTGAACATCGAAGGCTTCATGCCCGGACGCCGGGTCGTGATTCTGGGCTCCGGCGACATCGGCCTCATCATGGCGCGCCGCATGACCCTGGAGGGCGCGAAGGTGCTGGCGGTGTGCGAGATCATGCCCTACTCCGGCGGTCTGGCCCG
>CACYWX010000118.1 GCA_902778205.1 uncultured Ruminococcus sp.
AAGTGAGACGCTGGGGACCCTCGCAAAAAAAATGATCCCGATAAACGGACCGTCGCAAACGGATCGCGGGCTGGCGCCGGAGCGCTGCCCCTTCCCGCCCATCCTTTGCGCCTATCTCCGGAACGCGCCGACCGACGCGGAGGCCTTTTCCCATGCTGTCGTTCTGCGGGTGGACTGCGAGGAAGCGCTGCTCAGGCGCGCGCTGGACGCCGTCGCCGGCCGGCACGATATGCTTCGCGCCGTCACGGAGGAGAGCGGTTTCCGGATCCGGGAAGACGGGAGCGCGGAAGCCTACCGCTTTCGCAGCGTCCCGTTCGTGGGCGACGAAACGGAGACCGTCGCTTTCCTGAAGGACCGGACCGTGCGGTTCGATCTGCAAAACGGTCCGCTGACGGACGTGCTGTTCTGCCCCCGGGAAACGGGCGGGCTGTGCCGCCTGACGGTCCATCATTTCATCACGGATCTGGTTTCCTGGGAGATCCTGCTCACAGACCTGTTCGCCGTAATCGACGCGCTGATGGCCGGACGGGCCGTCCGGCTGCCCGAACCGACGCTTCCCTACGCAATTTGGGCGACCGAAGAAACGCAGAACGAGTCCGCATTCCCGGCAGCCGCCGTGCGCGGGGCAAAGGCCTTTCCTCGGGACGTGACCATGGAAGAGGAAGTGCGCGCCGCGCTTCTGCCCCGTACGGAGCTGGAGCCCTTCCTCCGCGGGAACGATGGTCCGCAGACGCTCCGGGACGCGCTTCTGGCCGCGACCGGGCTCGCCGCTTATGAACGTCTCGGCGGCGACGCCGTGATCCTTTGTGAAAGCCACGGCAGGACCCCCGAGGTCTCCGGGACCGTGGGCTGGTTCACGAAGCTGATCCCCGTCGTTTTCCGGAGTCCCGACTGCGCCGAAGCGCGTTTTACCGCTGCCGAAGCGCTGCGGAAAGGGCCGGACCCGGGCTTTGCCCGCCTTTTGCGGGAGACGGGACTTCCGGCGTCCTGCGGGATCCTGTTCAATTTTTATAACAACGCAACGCTTGAAAAAACGCTTGGCGGCCGTCTGGTCTGCCGGATCGCCGGGCAGTCGCGCTTTCCGGGCGTAATCGCCGTCGACTGCTTTTTGACGCAGGATGGCGTGCAGCTCGAATTCTTCCAGCCCGCCGACGCCGTGCCGCGCGGGACCGCCGGAGCGCTTGCGGGGCTGATCCCCGTATATTTGAAAAAACTCGCGGGAACGGACGGCGTCCGGGCTTCCGGCTATTCGGACGACACGCTGACCGCGGCGGAACTGCAGGAACTGCAAGACCTGTTTTAAGGAGGCTTCACCGTGTCGGAGATCCGGGACGTTTACGGACTGACGCCGGTCCAGGAGGGCATGCTGGCCCAGGATAAGCTGAAAAAAGACGGCGCGCTTTACGCCGTCTCTGCTCTGCTGCGCGTTTCCTCCGATTTTCCTCTGCCGCTGCTGGGGCGGGCCGTTTCTTTGCTTGCCGAACGTCACGAGACGCTCAAAACGGCGTTTGCCGTGCTGAGATCCAGCGGCGCCGCAAAACAGGTCGTGCTCGGCGACCGGGAACCGGAATTCACCGTAAAGCGTTTCCTGCACGCGTATACGCCGTCGGAGACGGAGGCGGCCTTCGACGCGCTGACGACGCGTCCCTTCGACCTCACGAACGAGCCGCTGGCGCGCTTTACGGTGCTTGATTTTACCGATGCGCGGTTTTTGCTGTTTCACGCACACCACATCATTCTGGACGGTTGGAGTCTGCCCGTTCTGACGGAGGATCTGAACCGGTACTGCGGCGATCTCTCGGAGGGTCTGACCGAGGAAGAGATCCGGTCAAAGATCATACAGGAAAAAGCCGGAAGCAAGCCGTTTTCCTCCTATGTGAAGGAGCTCCGTTCCGCCAGCCGCGACGAAGCGAGAGCCTACTGGAAAACGCTGTTCGCCGCATACAAAGAAGCCGCCTTTTTCGGTCGGCGGGAAAAAACGGTCGCCTCCGCGCCGCGGCAGACCGAGCTGCCGTTCCCGGCGTCGCTGTGCCGCAGCGTCCGGGACTTCGCCAGAAGAGAACGCCTGACGGAGAATACGCTGCTGGAGGGGTGCTTCGCCCTTGTCCTGCAACGGTTTTCCGGGACCGACGACGTGACGTTTGCCAAAACGATCTCCGGCAGAAGCGGCGGGGGAAATATCCTTCGCACGGTCGGCCCGTTTATCAATACCGTTCCCGTGCGCTCTGTCACCCGTCCCGGGGATACCGTTGCGGCTTTCCTGCGGCGGACGCAGGACGGCGCCGTGGACGCGGACCGGTTCGGCATACTGCCCTTCGCCGAGCTTGTCGGCGACTGCCTCGGCGGGACCGCCCCGGACGTTTTGTTCGTATTTGAAAATTACGCCGTCGCTTCGCCCGACCGGGCGCCGGCGCCGCTGCACGCAAAACTGGTATCCTTCCGGGAAAAAACGGAATTCGGTCTGCACCTGACGGTCTATCCGCACGACGGGCAATATACGGTCCGCGCCGTTTACGACCGGGACCGCTGCCCCGAGGCAACGGTCCTGCGGCTCCTGCGAAGCTTTCTCTACCTGCTGGAGCAGGTCGTCGAGGACGGAGACAGACCGCTTTCCGCGCTCCGGACGCTGCCGCCCGACGAGCTGGAGCAGGCGGCGCAAGCGGACTTCCGCGAGGTCCCGGTCCCGGAAAAAAGCGTCTACGCTTTATTTGAAGAACAGGTCAGAAGAGATCCGGACGCGCCGCATATTTCCGACGGGGGAAGGAACTACGCCTACCGCGACCTGCAGGCCGCCGCCGAGAAGACCGACGCGTTCATCCGCGCGCGGCTCGGGGAGAAAAAACAGGTGGTCGGCGTACTGTGCGACCGGGGCTTTTCCGAGCTTGCCGTCATTTACGGGATCGTGCGCGGCGGCAACGCCTATCTGCCGCTCTCCCCGGATTTCCCGAAGGAGCGCGTCGAGCTTCTGCTGAAAACGGCGGGCTGCGGACTTGTGCTGGGACAGAAAAAATATCTCGGACTGACGGAGAAAGCGGTGGTGATCGAAGAGATCCTGGCTTCTCCCCTGCCGAATGCGATCCCCGCGGCGAAGGCAGTCCCCGACGACACGCTTTACGTCATTTTCACCTCCGGCTCCACCGGTACGCCCAAGGGCGCGATGGTGACGAACCGCTCCATCGTCAACCGCGTGGGCTGGATGGCGAACGAATATTTCGACCGCGACACGGTCGTGATGCGAAAGACCCCCTATACCTTCGACGTTTCGGTGTGGGAGATCTTCGGCTTCGCCATGTACGGGTTTTCCCTGTATATCCTGCCGCCCGGCGACCATTACCGCATGGGCGCGACGCTGGACGCGATCAGCAAAGGCGGCGTGACAGATCTTCATTTTGTGCCGACGGTGTTCGACCGCTTTCTGGAATTCCTTCAGACGGCGCCGGCGCGCGGCGATCGGCTGAAAACACTGCGAAACGTATTTTTATCCGGCGAAACGCTGCACGCCGCGGAGGTCAACGCCTTTTACGCGCTGGTGACGAACGGCGCAAAGCTCCATAACCTTTACGGACCGGCGGAATGCGCCGTGGACGTCACGTTCTTCGCCTGCGAGCCGGGGATCGGGGATCCCGTGCCGATCGGCAAGCCGGTCGACAATACGCGGATCTATATTCTGGACCGCGATCTCCGGCCCGTCCCCACCGGCGTCACGGGGCAGATCTGCATTGCCGGGATGAACGTGGGGCAGGGGTATCTGGGCGACCCGGAGCGGACCGCGGAAAAATTCCGTCCCGACCCATACGGAAAGGGAAAAATGTATCTGACCGGCGACCTCGGGTACCGGAGAGAGGACGGCAACCTCATCTTCGCGGGAAGGAACGATTTTCAGATCAAGCTCCACGGGCAGCGGATCGAGCCCGGCGAGATCGAGGCCGCGATCAAAGACGTTTGCGGCGTTCTGCAGGCGGCTGTCCTGCCGAAGAGGTCGCCCGACCGTCTTGCCGCGTTTTATACCGGAGAGGCTGACCCCGGAACGATACGCGCGCAGCTCGGCAAGCGCCTTCCCGCCTATATGGTCCCGGCAGTCCTGATGCGGCTGGAAGCCATACCCGTGAACGCGAGCGGCAAAACCGACCGAAAAGCGCTGGACGCGATTCCCCTTCCGGACGCGCCGGAAACGGCGTTCCGCCCGCCCGAGACCGAAACGGAAAAAGAGATCTGCGCCGCTTTCGCCAAATGCCTCGGCGTTCCCGAGGTGGGCCGCCTGGACGGGTTTTACGAGCTCGGCGGCACGAGCCTGCAGCTTATCTCCCTGCTCTCCCGCCCGCCGCTGGACGCGCTGACGCCCGAGGACTTCCTTGCGGACCCCACGCCCGCGGGGCTTGCGAAAAGACTTGACGGGGAGCGGAAAATGGATTATACTTATCTTGTTCCGCTGTACCGGCCGGAGAATGCGGAAAGGGCGCTACTGCTCTTTTCCTTCGCCGGCGGCGACGCCGCCGCCTTCACCGCGCTGACCGCGGTGTATAAAAGAAAGCGGTCCCCTACCGCGCTGTTTTACGTTCCGTGGCTGCCGGACGAGGCGTATCCGGCCGCCGCCGACGAGATCCGGTCGCTTGCCGCCGCGCTTCCCACGGCGTTCTACTCCCATTGCGCCGGCGCGGTGACCGCGATGCGGCTGCTGGACCTGCTGAACCGCGAGCGTCCCGTCGTAACGGACTGGACCGCAGGCGGCAACGTCCCCCCGAAGCCCGGAAAAACCGCCGCGGACAGAGGATATTCTGATTATACGGGCCTGGGAGCGGGAATACAAGGGGGAAAATGTGAATTTCCGCCCAACCCGGGAAGCCCCCCGCCGAAGGAGCCGCTTGACACGGGCCTTCTCTTGTGCTATCATAGCATCAAATCAGAAATCATACAAATCAAAGGAGGGGCCTTCCCATGCCCGCATACGACCGCGCCGCGTACATCCGCCTGTTTGAGCAGATGTACCCCCGTTTCTTCGAACACGACTACATCCGCTCCATTCCCGACGACCATATCTGCGAGGAAATGATCCTCGATCTGACCCGCTTCTCCCCCGACAGGCCCGCGCTGACCGTTCCGGAGGGCGTCGTCTTCGGCTTCTTCGGCGACATGACCGAGGGCGGAGGAAGCATGGACGACCTGCGCCGCGCCGTGGCCGAGGTGGACGACGGATGGGTGCGCTACTACAACGATCCCTCCCGGGCCTTCTGTGCCTTTCTGGACGGCCGGGTGGTGAGCTTCTGCGACGTGGACGAGATGGGGACCTTCACCCTGGGGGACAGAACGGTCAGAATCGGCGGCCCCGGATGCGTGGGAACGGTCCCCGCTTACCGCCGCCGGGGGATCGGTCTGCGCATGGTCCAGCTGGCCACAGAGATTCTGAAGGAAAGGGGCACCGACTACGGCTTCATCCACTACACCGGCGTGGGGCCCTGGTACGCGAAGCTGGGCTATGAGACCATCCTACGCTGGAACGGCCGTGGCTTCGTAGACTGAACCCACTCCGGAAACGGTATCGATCAAAAGGAGGCAAACGCCATGAACGAACCCGTCTGCATCCATTTTCTCGCCCAGAAGAGCGACAGCCGTCCCCGCACCCAGATGATGTCCTTCCTGATCGTTACACCGGGAGGCCGGGTCATCGCCGTGGACGGAGGCAACAAGCAGGACACCGAATACTTTCACGGATACATCGAAGCGCTCCTCGGCCCGAAGCCGCACATCGACCTGTGGTTCCTGACCCATCCCCACAGCGACCACACGGACGTGCTGTACGAGATGCTCCGCCGCTTCCCTGACGACTTCACCGTGGGGAAGCTGATCCATCACTTCCCGCCCTTCGATTTTCTGGACGCCTGGGAGAAGAGCGAGGCCTACACCGTGTCGGAGCTCGAGGAGCTGATCCCGGTGCTGGAGGAAAGGGGCACGGAGATCGTGCGGGCGGAGGCCGGGAACGTCTTTGCGCTGGACGGCGTGACCTTTGAGATCCTCCGGACCTGGGACCCGTCCATTACCGCCAACGCCGACAACAATTCCTCCATGGTGTTCCGGATGGAGGCCGCGGGACAGAGCGTGCTGTTCACCGGGGATCTGGGCGTGGAGGGCGGAAATCAGACCCTCGAAACAGTTCCCGCGGAAAAGCTCCGGGCGGACTTCGTCCAGATGGCCCACCACGGTCAGAACGGCGTCGGGCGGAATTTCTACGATGCCGTCTCGCCGAAGGGATGCTTCTGGTCCACACCGGTCTGGCTCTGGAACAACGACGCCGGAAAGGGCTACAATACCCACAGCTGGAAAACCGTGGAGGTCCGGGGCTGGATGGAGGAGCTGGGCGTGAAGACCCATTTCATCAACAAGGACGGCACCTGCGTCGTGGCTCTCCCGTACCGGTTCGACTGAGGACTCCGTTTCCCGAAGGAAAGAAAGGACACAGTCATGATGCACGATCCGAAACAGCTGCGGCTGGCCTCCTTCTCCCTGGGCGGGGAGAGGGTGGAGCTGATCCCCGCCCGGATGCGGAGAAGCGGCGATTCTTATTCCCTCTCCCTCCCCGGCGGGCTGACGGCGATTCTCAATCTGACCTCCCCGGCGGAGGATTTCTGGCGGTGGACGGTGGTGCTCCGCAACGACGGGGAAGCGGATACGGCGCAGATCACGGACCTCTGCGGGCTGGACATGACGATCCCGGCGGACGGAGCCGTGAGCTGGGAGAGCCTGAAGGGAGACGTCTGCGGAGAGCAGTCCTTCCTCCCTCTGCGGGAAGAGCTGACGGACGGCTCCCTCATCCGCTCCGAGGCCTCCGGAGGCCGGTCCAGCCAGGGCGATTCCTTCCCGTACTTCGATCTGACGGACGGCCGCCGCAGCGCGGTGTTCGCCGTGGGCTGGACGGGCCAGTGGTTCGCCGAATGCGAAAGGCAGGGGAACGAGCTCCGCGTGCGGGCGGGTTTCTCCGTCTGCGACTTCTATCTGAAGCCCGGCGAGGAGGCCCGGTCCTGCGGGGTCCTCCTGTGCGTCGGGAACCGGCTGGGAGAGACCAGACAGCGTTTCCGCCGCATCGTCCGGGAGAAACTGTCTCCCGCTTCGAAAACGGGCGGGTCCCTGGAAATCCCCCTGTCCCTGCAGGTGTTCGACCGGTATTTCCGGAAGGATCCCGGCTGGGCGTCGGAGGAGGGGCAGCTGTTCTGCGCGGACACTGCGCGGCAAATCGGTTACTTCAACACCTACTGGCTGGACGCGGCCTGGTTCCGGGACGGCTTTCCGTCGGGCGTGGGCAATTACGCCTTCGAGCCTACCTTCCCCCGGGGACTGTCCCCCGTATCGGACGCGGTCCATGAAGCGGGAATGAAGTTCATGCTGTGGTTCGAGCCGGAGCGGGTCCACGTCTCGTCGGACACGGCCCGGGAGCATCCTGAGTTTCTGCTGTCGGACGGGGATCCGGACAATCCGAACCGCCTCTTCAATCTGGCGGACGGCGCGGCCTGGAACTGGCTCTTCAGAACCCTGCGCCGCCTGATCCGGGACAACGGCGTGGACGTCTACCGGCAGGACTTCAACATGGATCCCCTGCCCTTCTGGCTTCACAACGACGAGCCCGGGAGAAGCGGGTATCTGGAGAACCGGTACGTGGCGGGGCTTTACCGGCTGTGGGACGCTCTGCTCGCGGAGTTCCCCGGCCTGCTCATCGACAACTGCTCCTCCGGCGGACGGCGGCTGGATTTCGAAATGAACCTGCGGTCCGTCCCCATGTGGCGGAGCGATACCGGGTGCTTCCCTTCCTCGGAGGAGCGTCCCACGGCGCTGTACAACCAGAACCAGACCCTGGGGCTGAGCCGCTATCTGCCCTATCACGCCACGGCGGTCTGGGGAGCGGATCCCTATACCGTCCGCTCCGCCGCCACCATGGGACTGGCCTGCAATTTCGACGTGCTGGACCCGGCCTTCGATCCGGAGTCGGTCCGGCTTCCCCTCATGGAGATCTCAGCGCTCAGGGAGCTCTGGGACGGGGACTTCTATCCGCTGACTCAGGCTTCAACGGAGTGTGACGTCTGGACCGCCTGGCAGCTGGATAAGGGTCACGGCGGGGACGGCTTCTGCGCCTTCTTCCGCCGGGAGGAGAGTCCCGACGATCAGGTCGAGTTCAGGCTGGAGGCTGTCGACACGGGGCGCATGTATCAAATCACCCTGCGGGGCGAGGGATACATCAAGTCGGCATCCATGCTCCACGGGCGGGACCTGAAGCGCTTCGCCGCCGGGATCCCGTCCCCGGGCGGATCCCTGATTCTGGAATATCATCTCCTTTAACCAAAACAGGGGGCTGCCGCATTAACTCCTGAAAATGGAGAAATGCGACAGCCCTGTTGTGCTTCAAAGGTGTTCGTTATTCTTTTTCTCCTTTATCGAGGAGCTGCGCATAAATGCGCAAAAAGAACCAAAAAGAGGAACTCCCTGGAAGTCCTGGGTGTTCCGGACTCTGCGGAGTCCGGGTCAGGGCGTTGCCCCGACACCCTACCACCTTTTGAAAAAGGTGGACCAAAACTTTTGGATGATTGTTTTGCGACAGTCCGCTGTTTTTCTTCATGTGTGTTCACCCGATCCCCTCACCTTCCGAGATACTCCGCCAGGAGGAGGAAGGTGTTTTTCAGCCCGTCCGTATGGGTGCGCTCGTAGCCGTGGGAATTGGAGGTGCCCGGCCCGATGGCGGCGTGACGGACGTCGTATCCGGCCACCAGGGTGGTGTCGTCGTCGGTGCCGTAGTGGGGTGTGAAGATGTCCATGACGAAATCGACGCCCGCGTCCATGGCGGCCCGGCGGACCTCGTTCGTCATCTCCCAGTGGTAGGGGAAGCGGGAGTCCTTGCAGAACACGGACACCTTGTGCTCGTCCGAGGTCTGGTCCGTTCCCGTGGGCGCGATGTCGATGGCCAGCATGTCCTCCACGTCATCGGGACAGTAGGAGGTGCCGTGGCCGATCTCCTCGTACATGGCGAAATAGGCGTAGACCTTCCGCTTCAGCCGGATCTTCCCGTCCCGGATGTCCTCCATGGCGCAGAGAAGCACCGCGGCCGCGGCCTTGTCATCGATGAACCGGGATTTGATATACCCGTTCGACACGGTGAACCGGGGCTCCAGCGCGATCATGTCGCCGGTCTCGATCCCGAGCGCCCGGGCGTCGGCGGCGGACCTCACATCCTCGTCCAGCACCACGGCCACGTTGGTCCGGAAGTCCGGCAGGGCGGCACGAAGCTCCTCCTCCGTCACATGGATGGAGTTCGGCACCCGGCAGACCGTCCCGGTATACACCTTCCCGTCCCGGTTGTAGACCCGCACGTTCTCCGTCACGCAGTAGAAGGGGTAGAGCCCTCCCACGGGGCAGACGTTCAGGGTGCCGTCCGGATTCACGCGGCGCACCATGAGGCCGATGTCGTCAAGATGCGCGGTGACGCAGAGGGGCCGTCCCTCCCCGCCCAGCTCGACGATGACGCCGCCCTTGCGGGTGACGTGATACGCGAAGCCCATCTCATCCAGCTTCCCGCAGAGCCAATCCTGGATCTCGCGAAACTGGGAGGTGGTGGAGTCGATGGCGATCATCTGCCGGAACCAGTCCAGACAGCGGGTTTCATCAAAGCTGTTCATCGGCGGCGTCCTCCTCACTCACCGTTTCCGGTTCAGATACTTGTCCAGCTCGCCGCGGACCTTTTCGGGGATCTCCCGGCTGACGGGGCAGTCGACGGCGTCGGCCATAAAGGCGGTGAAGTCGGCGCAGAAGTCCCCGTCCGCCCGGAGCGCCTCATCCGACAGAAGGGCCATGGTGTCGTAGCGGCAGTGGATGTTGCTCTGGCCGCCCGGCATGGCGCGCGCAAAGGACAGGGAGGGCACGCCGTGATCCGCGAAGGGAGTGGAATCGCTGGAATACACGCCGGAGTGAGCGTCCACGGGGAATCCGCGGGAGACGCCGAAATACCGGATGAAGCTCACCAGGTCCTCCTCCGCGCTGACGCAGGCGATGAACCGGCCCATGAGACAGCCGATCATATCCAGATTGATGTTCAGAACGACCTTCTTCAGCTCCTCCTCGTGGGCGGCGGTGTAGGCCTTGGAGCCCAGCAGTCCCCGCTCCTCGCTGCCGCAGAACACGAACCGGAGGCCGTACCGGTGGGGCGCGCCCTGACGCAGGCGATCCATGATCTGGAGCAGGCCGATGCATCCGGACATATTGTCATACGCGCCGTGGGACAGGGGCACCGTGTCGTAATGGGCGGAGAGGACGATCCATTCGTCGGTCTGACCGGGGATCTCGGCCACCACGTTCCGGCTCTCGCCCTCGTATTCCCGCTCGTCCACGGCGATCTTCACGGTCTTTGTCCCGTTCTTCACCAGCTTTCTGGCTTCGTTGGCGTTGATGTTCACGGCCAGGGCCTTTCTTCCCTCGGCCACAAAACCGCGGAGCTCCTTCGTGTCGATGTCGCTGTCCGGGAAATCCACGTTGCCGTTGTAGGTGATGAAGCCCAGGGCCCCGGCGTCCAGAAGATCGTGATAGCCGAAATGGCGCAGGCCCCCGTCGATGAGGACGATCTTCCCCGCAGCGGATTTCAGGGACACGGGATCCTGGGAGGGCAGGTAGAGGAAGGGCGCCTCGATCTCCCCGCTCCCGCAGTTCTTGTAGCCGATGCAGGGGACGGAGACCCCGTCCGCCTCGAGGGAATAAGAATTCAGCTCCGCCATCTGTACCGGGAAGGGCTCCAGCCAGGCTTTTGCCCCCATGGCCTCCGCCTCGGACTTCAGATACTCCGCCGCCCGCAGCTCCTCCGCGCTTCCGCCGGTGTGGACGTAGTCGGTATCCCGCAGGATCTTCCGGATATGCTTGAGATTCATGTCTTGCCTCCTCAGGTCTGAATTTTCATCCGCATTATACCACAGAATCCCGCCCGGCGCAAGACGGTCCGCGTCAATCCTTCCTTTCCGGCCGAAATCCGTCGGAGCACGGAGGGTTTTGTGCGGATTGCACAGATTAAGCCCATAAAAAACGGCGTTATAACGGGTCCCCACCGGGCGCGGAATCTGTTATAATGATTCCATAAAGCCCGGTCAAAAGGAGGCGGCCATCGTGAAATCGCGCATCGTCCGGCGGGGAGAGGGCTTCGCTCTGGAGGCCTGCGGCAGAACGATCCCCCTTTACGGATACATGACCTACCTGCCCGGCCGGGGACGGTACCGGGCCTTCGGGGACGCCGGAGTCCCCCTGGTTTTCGTGCCGGTGTATCTCGGCGACCGGGGCATCAATCAGGAATCCGGGATCCGGCCCTTCTTCCGCGGGATCTGGACCGGGGAGGACCGGTACGACTTCACCCCGGCGGAGGAGGCATTCCGGCTGGCTTCGGCGGGAGACGCCCTGCTGATCCCCCGCATCATGACGGAGCCGCCCTCCTTCTGGGACGAGGCGCATCCGGAGGAGCTGTGCCGCTCCATCGACGGGACCCCGGCCCACGCCTCCTTCTCCTCCGCCGTGCGGATGCGGGATGTGACAAAAGCTCTGGAGGCCTTTAACGTCTGGTGCCGGGAGAGCGGGTGGTCGGAGCGGATCGTCGGATGGCATCTGGCCGGCGGGAACACGGAGGAATTTCTCAGACCCCTTCCCGGCCCCGGCTTTCGCGGAGACTATTCCCCGCCTGCTCTCCGGGCCTGGCACGCTTTTTCCGGCACGGACCGGGATCCTCCCACCCCGGAGAAGCGGCAGGCTTTCCCCACGGATCCCGAGGTCCGGCGGTACAACGAATTTCTCAGCGTCTCCACGGCGGACATGATCGTCGGTCTGTGCCGGGAGGGGAGGCGCATCACGGAGGGAACCATCCCCATGGGCGCGTTCTACGGGTATCTGGTCAACGTGACGGATCCCGAGCGGGGACACGCCGCCGTCTCCCGGATCCTTGCATCCGACGCGGTGGATTTCCTCGCCAGCCCCTTCTCCTATCCGAACGCCCGCTCTCTGGGTCAGGACTGGCCGATCCCGGGTCCCGCCGCCTCCGCCCGTCTCCACGGAAAGCCCTGGTTCATGGAGGCGGACGTGCGCACCTGCCTGACGGAGCCGCTGAAAAACGCCGCGCCGGATTCCGCTCCCCACGACAATCACCGCTATGAGGGCGGCGTCTGGGCGGGACCGGATACGGAGGCGAAATCCCTCTCCGCCATGACGAAGGCCCTCGGCAGCATCCTCTGCTCCGGGTGCGCCGCCTGGTGGTTCGACATGTGGGGCGGCTGGTACGACTCCCCGGCCTTCATGGACTTTCACCGGAAGGCAAGGGAGCTGTTCGCCGGTGCCCGGTACGTCTCCCGTGCCGACACGGCGGTCCTGCTGAACGAGGAGCTGATTTACGCCCGGCCCTCTCCCGGATTTGCCGCGGCCGCGCATGAAGGGCTCCTCGAATCCCTGGCCCGGACCGGAGCGGCGTTCGACGTCTATGACCGGCGGGACATGGACCTGATCGACTTCGGCAGGTACCGCGCCGTGATCTTCCCCGGGGAATGCGGTCCTTTGCCCGAGGCGGGAGACTGTGTCCGCATCGGCACCGGCGGCGCTTCTCCGTACAGGGAATCCGGCGCATCCGAGCTCCGTCTGTCCGATCCGGCTCCGGACTGGCCGATTTTGCGGGACGCGCTGTCGGAGGCCGGCGTCCACTTCTACAGTCGGGGCGGAGATGTGGTGACGGCGGGGGGAGATTTCCTCTGCGTCCACGCCGTAACGGCGGGAGAAAAGGAGCTCCTTCTGCCGCGGAACGGGACCCTGACCGACGCCTTCACCGGGGAGGAGCTTCTCCGGGACGGGAGGCGCGCCGTGATCTTCCTTGACGCGGAGGACACCCGGCTCTTTGAGGTGCGGTACTCCTCCGAAGAGGCGGACAAATGAATACGTGGATCATTTACCATCATATTCCACATCAGATTTCACATCAAACCGAAAGGAAGTGCAGAATCCCCATGAAGAAAACGCTGTCCCTGATGCTCGCCGTCCTGCTGCTGGCGGCGTCCTGCGCGAATCAGACCGGACCCGAGTCCGAGGAGAACGTCTCCGAAGGGCCCGCTGCGGTGACTCC
>CACYWX010000119.1 GCA_902778205.1 uncultured Ruminococcus sp.
ACCCACGCCTTCCCCAACCACCTGGCTCCCCGGGCGCTGGCTTCCCTGGCAAAGGACATCGCCCGCCCGCCTCTCACCGACGGCACGGTCTCCGGCCTGCTCTCCGCCATGGACAGCTGGGGCGTGGACCGGGCCGTGGTCTGCAACATCGCCACCAATCCGAAGCAGACCGCCAACGTCAACGCCTTCGCCGCGGAGACCGCCCGTGCCCATCCGGACCGGCTCTCCCCCCTGGGAAGCGTCCATCCCCTGTGTCCCGATCCGGAGTCCGTGCTCTGCGGGATCCGGGAGGCCGGTCTGCCCGGGATCAAGATCCATCCGGACTACATGGGCACCGACCTGGATGATCCGGCCTTCGATCCGGTGTTCGAGTTCTGCGCGGACCTGGGCCTCTTCATCCTGACCCACGCGGGCTTCGACGTCTATTCGCCCCACAGGGTCTACGCCTCCCCGGACCGGATCCTCCGCCGTCTGGAGCGCTCTCTGCGGACCACCCTCATCGCGGCGCACTACGGCGGCAACATGATGTGGGACGAGGTGGAGGAAAAGCTCTGCGGCCGGGACCTGTATATCGACGCCTCCCTCGGCGGGCTCATGCGGCTGGATCCCATCCGGGCGGCAAGGATTCTCGGAAAGCACGATCCGGAGAGGATCCTCTTCGGAAGCGACTGCCCATGGTGCTCCTCCGCCGACACCTTCCGGTACGTGGACGCCCTTCCCCTCTCCGATGACCGGAAGGAGAAGATCTATCATATAAACGCGGAGCGGCTCCTGGGGCTGAACCGGGGATCGGAGGACAGGACGTGATGACGCTCAGGCCGTACAGACCGGAGGACGCCGCCGTGATCCTGTCCTGGATCCGGGACGAGCGGTCCTTCCGGCAGTGGAGCGCGGACCGGTACGATTCATATCCCATCACTCCGGAGGAGATGAACGCCCATTACGCTGACATGACCGCTTCCGGACGCTTTTTCCCCTACACGGCGGAGGATGAAAACGGAATTGCCGGGCATCTGATCCTCCGGTATACGGACGAGGATGAGCGCACGGTCCGCTTTGGATTCGTCATCGTGGACGGCAGTCGGAGAGGACGGGGACTGGGAAAAGCCCTGCTGGGTCTGGCCGTCCGGCTCGCGCGGGAGGAAAAGAAGGCTGAGAAAATCACCCTCGGGGTGTTCGAGAACAACGAGCCCGCACGACGGTGCTATCGTTCCGCCGGCTTCCGGGAGGTCCCTGAGAAGGCCGGGGAGATTTACCGCGTCCTCGGCGAGGAATGGCCCTGTGTGGAAATGGAATACGCCGGTCTCTGAACGATTGGATCGCCAGACATGCAAAAACCCGGAAGCGGCATAGAACCGTTTCCGGGCATTTTTGCATTTGTCCGCATCTTGTGCGGGATCATTTCTTCGGCTTGGGCAGTCCCATGGCGCCTCCGCCGAGTCCGTCCCCGATCTCGTCCGTCCAGCCGTCCGTGAAGGTCTCCTCTTCGGCCGAGGGCTCGGGCACGGATCCGGACGCCGCCGCGTTTTCGGCCTCGCGGATATAGGACGCCAGGTCGAAGTCGCTCTTTCCGCCGAGTCCGTCCTTCTGCATCATGGTCTCCAGCACGCTGATGTCCGCCGTGATGTCGATGGACTCGTTGCGGAACAGCTGGTCCACCTGCTGCTCGAAGCCCACCACCAGAAGATCCAGGATGCTTTCGATGTTCTCCTTGGACTTCTTCATGTTCTCCCCGGCCACGCCGACCTTCTCGATGCGGCTGTAGGATTCCAGCAGCTTCAGGGTTGTAGGCAGGTAGTAGTTCATGAAGGTGCGGATCTGGGGCATCATGTCGGGATGCTCCGTCACGTAGTCGAAGATGTTGCGGGTATGAGCCTCGATCCGGTCGATCCGCTCGGATACGGGGCCGTCCTGGATCTCGTCGTTGAGTCGGCGGATCTGGGCGATGATCTTCGCGAACCGCGCCTCGTCGCTGTCGTCCTCAGGATCCGCGTTCTCCCCGTTCTTCTGCTGCTCCTCGATCTTCTTGGCGAAGAGGTCACCGTATACCGTCCGGTAGTCGAAGGCGTCGGGATTGTCCGGCTCCGCGTCGGGGTTGCGCATGAAGTTGTTGGTGCCCAGGTCGATGTAGGCGGTGTCGCCGAATTCGCCCCGGTCGATCATCTTCTGCAGCTGCTTCCGGACCTTCTTCAGGCTCTTTCCGGAGGCGGAGGCCAGCTTTGACAGGTTGTAGCTCTCCTTCTGCCCGATCATCTTCTTCATGCGGCCCATCTCCGTATCCCGGTCCTTCACCAGCTTCGCGCCCACGAAGAACGCGGCGGCGATGAGCACGGGAATGGACAGGGCGCCCACGAAGCTGAGGAAGGAATCCACCGCCAGTCCCGCGAAGAGGAGGGTGAACCCGGCGATGGCCGCAAAGATGATGCCGCCGGTCAGAAGACCCCGGTACGCGCCGGACTGAGTCCGGTTCGCCGCGGACGCGCTCTTCTGACTTGCCTTTTTCTCGGCGTTCTTCGCGGTCTGCTCCTGATAGTAGGGATTGGTGTAGACGCCGCGGTTCTGAACCTGCTGATTCCGGGCGTAGGCCTGCTGCCGCTGACGGTTCAGCTCCGCCTGCATGGCCTCGTTTTTCTGACGGTTCAGCTCCGCCTGGCGTTCGGCTTCAANNTGGTCAGAATAACGCCCACCACCGGATGCACGAAGTACGCGAAAACGATCAGCGGGATCGGGATCTGAAAGTGATTGTTTTGATTGTTCGCCAATGGTTCCGGAATTCTCCTTCCTCAGAATTGTCCGGACGGCAGCTCCCCCGTCCGCGGGACCGCTCAGGCGTCCGCCTTGTCCTGGGCGAAGAGGTAGTCGATGCAGCGCTGGACCTCTTCCTTGCCGGTAGGATCCAGGCCCTCGCTCTCCACCACGATGCCCAGACCGTTGTCGATGGCATACCGGCGGACAGCCGCCACGGGAGCGGTGCCGGAGCCGAGAGAGCAGCCGTGGCCCTCCGCGTCGCCGTCCTTCAGATGGACCACCCGCACCCGGCTTCCCAGCCGCTTCAGGGTCTCCACGGGATCCAGCTTCGCCACATAGGCCCAGTAGGTGTCCAGCTCGAAGAACACATCCGCCCGCGCCTCCAGCTCCCGGTGGATCTGATAGCCCTCGGGCATGTCGTAGAACTCGTGGGAGTGGTTGTGGTAGCCCAGCTCGATGCCCTCGGCCCGGAGCTTCGGAGCCAGCTCGTTCACCTGCGCGATGAAGGTGTCCAGCTTTTCCTTCGTGGAAAGATCGTGGCCGGGGATGATGTAGTTGTGGTTGCCGATGGTCTTGTGGTACTTCACGGTGCCCTCAAAGTCGGAAAGCAGCTCTCCGAGACCGCTGTGGGTGCCGGAGACGACCAGACCGTACTTGTCCAGCATGGCCTTCACATCTTCCGCGCTGTGGCCGAAGAAGCCCGCGAACTCCACGGTCTTGTAGCCCATTTCCGCGACGGCGCGAAGCGCTCCGTCCAGGTCCTGTCCGGTGATGTCCCGGAGGCTGTACATCTGAATCCCGTATTCCATGACTGTTACCATCCTCTGTATTTTTTTGGCATACCGCCATTGGGAATATTATAGTCAATTCCCCTGTGAAATGCAAGTTCTTTTTTTAACTTTTAAGAAAAGGTTTTCCGTTCCTTCAGAATCCTAAGAATCCTCAGATTCTTCCATAAGTCACGGCGCGTCCAGCCCGTCCGACGGGGATGAGAACGCCCCGCTTCTCCAGCACCTTCATGGCAGCCCGTGCGGTCTCCGCGCGCGTCCGGGCCGCCTTTGCGAATTCCTTCACAGTGAAGGCGTCCGGCAGGGAGTCCGGGATGGCGCGGCGGTAGTCGTCGTCCGTGGCCAGCACAATCATGTCCGTCAGCTCCGTGGGGATCCGCTCGACCCGGTGGGAGCCCCTCTTGCCGGTCCGGTCCCATCCGTCCGCCCGGCGGTACTCGTCCATCTCAAGCACGGGTCCCAGCACCTCAAGCCGGGGATGGGCCGCATAGGGCAGGATCCGGACCAGCTCGAACAACAGATCGCAGATCCCCTCCTTCTTCGGGGACAGGTGCCGGGGGGACAGGGCGCCGGTCTCCGGGTCGATCCAGGACACGTAATTTCTTCCCGCCAGGGGATGGACCAGCCGCACCCGGTACTCCGGCAGATAGGCGGCCAGCTTCGGTCCCAGCCCGGAGAAGCCCTTCGTCTCGATCTCCGTGATCAGGTCCCCCCGCCGGATGTCCGCCACGTAGCCGTTCGTGGGGACCTCCAGATAAGCGGGATCCTCCTCGAAGTATTTCTTCAATATGATATGCAGCTTCTTCTCCTTCAGCGTCCCGATGCCAGAGCGCTCCTGCTCCTCCAGCGCCGCGGCGTCCACAGCCCGGTAGAACCGCGCCCTGTTCACCTCCATCGGGAGTCCTCCGCACCGTCCAGCCAGCGGAGAAGTCCGTCCGCGTCCGCCGGGCTGAGTCCGTCCGGGAACAGAGCCGTCATCAAAGACTCCACGGAGCCGCCGTGAACCCGCGTGAAAAAGTCCCGGGTCAGCGCGCCGATATAGTCGTCCCGGGACACAAGGGGCCTCCACACGTATTCCCTGCCCTGCTTGTCCGCCTCCAGAAAGCCCCTGTTCTTCAGCCGGTCCAGGAAGGAAATCACCGTGGAGGTTTTCCAGCCCTTGTCCGGGTCCGTCAGAAGCATCACTCTGGCGGTGGTCACGGGAGGAGCGCACCTCCACACCGCCAGCATCACCTCAAGCTCTGCCTCGGGAAGCCGTCCCGCCATGCTCTTCTCTCCGTCCATTCCGCCCCTCCTTCCATCCGAATTTCTCCCATTATACCGCGGGACAGCAGAAAAGTCAAGGACCGCGGCGGGCGGGAGATTGTGAGCAAACTGTTGTTTTTTAAGCAATATTTATTTTTGTTTCTTGACTTTTTGAAATTAATGGAGTATAATAGCTTCATAGGGAATACCGCCGCCATATGACAGGCGAGTTCGAAGGGCGGAATGCCCGTAAGGAGCAGCCATGAACAACAGCGTTATTCTGAAAAGCATAAAATACGAGAGCATCAAGGCAATTTTCACCTCCATCGCCGACGCGGAACGGATCAGCCGCGCGGAGATCTCCGCCAAGACGGACCTCAGCCTGGTGACCGTGGGCAAGATCGCCGACGCCCTGCTGGAGCTGGGGATCGTATCCCAGATCAAGGAGGTCCGGCCCCAGGCGGGCAGACGCGCGGGTCTGCTCAGCGTCAATCAGGACAAGTTCGCCGTCATCCTCAACATCACCTCCTACGAATTCCGCTGCGCCATCCTGAACCTCCAGCTGAACCTCATCGAACGGTACGCCTTCGCCTACCGCTCCAACTGCACCTTCCAGGAGAATCTGGCGGCCTTCCTCGGCGAAGCGTCCCAGTATGTGAACCGCAAGTACAACATGACCGAGTGCTTCGGCGTGGGCGTGGCGGTGCCGGGTCCCTACCGGGCGGAGGACGACGCCGTGCTGTCCAGCCGCGTTCCGGAGCTCTGCTCCATCCGGCTGAAGGAGTCCGTCCGCCGGTATTTCAGGGACGTGCCCCTGCTCATCGACTCCCACATCAACGCCGCGGCCCGCTCCAACATCACCCACGTGGAGGACTACGCCCGGAAGAACATCGTCTACTGGTATGTGGGCTCCCACTATATCTGCGGAGTCTATCTGGTGAACGGGAGCCTGATTCTCGGCAAGGACGGCCATGCCTGCGACTTCGGCTCCGTCACCCAGCTCACCGACCTGACCCTGGAGGACAAGATCAGCCTCTGCCGGAACGAGAACGAATGCGCCGAGCCCCTCGCCAACGCCCTGTACAACACCGCGAAGGTCCTCTCGCCCCACACCATGATCCTGGACTTCGACCTTCCCTACTCCTGCGACCGGCTGATCCCCCTGATGGAGGACATCCTGAAGATGAAATACCGGATGAAGCCCGACGAGATCCCCGAGCTGCGCAGA
Organism: uncultured Ruminococcus sp.; assembly: GCA_902778205.1. GTDB lineage: Bacteria > Bacillota > Clostridia > Oscillospirales > CAG-272 > UMGS1696. The sequence continues at coordinate 6,010 of CACYWX010000119.1, forward strand.
GCCTGGTGCAAGTCCTTCAACGCGCACCGGGGCCTGACCATGGGACTGCGGGAGCTCTGGCTGGACCGCATCGTATTCGGAACCCGCGACAGCGAATGAACGGAGGAACGAAACATGAACAAATATCCCCTTCTGCTCCGCCCCGTATCCAAGGAGATCATCTGGGGCGGCGACCGTCTGCGCAGGGAGTACGGCAAGACCGCTCCCTTCGACAAAATCGCGGAATCCTGGGAACTGACGGTCCGCGAAAAGGAAATGTGCGTCATCGCGGGCGGTGAGTACGCCGGCATGACCCTGGGCAGCTACATCGCTTCCGCCAGACGGGACGTCCTCGGTCTGAACGGCGCGAAGTACGACCGGTTCCCCTTGCTCATCAAGTTCATCGACGCCGCGGACCGCCTGTCCATCCAGGTCCACCCGGACGACGAATACGGCCTGTCCCACGAGGGCGAGCTGGGCAAGACGGAGATGTGGTACATCATGGCGGCGGAGGAAGGCGCAAAGCTGGTCTACGGCCTGAAGCCCGGCCTGACTCCCGACGATTTCCGCCGGTACGTGGAGGAGAACCGCACCGAGGAGGCTCTGAACTTCGTGGACGTCCACGCGGGCGAGGTCTATTTCATCCCCTCCGGCCAGGTCCACGCCATCGGAGCCGGGATCCTCATCGCGGAGATCCAGCAGAACTCCAACATCACCTACCGGGTCTACGACTACAACCGGCCCGGCGCTGACGGAAAGCCCCGGGAGCTCCACACGGCCAAGGCTCTGGACGTGGTAAAGATCCGCAGTGAGGCGGACATCGACGCGATCCGGTTCTCCGTTCCCCGCAAGCCGGCGGACAACTGGGAGATTCTGGCCTCCTGCGCCTATTTCGCCACCCTCCGCACCTCCACGGCTCCCGGCCGGACCGCTCTCTACGACTCCACCGACCGGAGCTTCGCCTCCCTGCTGGTGCTGGATGCCGAAGACGCGCAGCTGGAATGCGGCCGGTTCATGGAGCCCATCCACAAGGGAGAGAGCTGGTTCATCCCCGCCGGATCCGGAGAGGTAAAGATCTCCGGCCGTGCCGAGGTCATCCTGACGGAAGTGAACTGAACACAAGCCCTCGCAACACCCGCGCGTGGGGAGAAAAAGCCTCTCCCTGCGCGCGTTTTTTTGACGGAAACGGTCATCGGAAGGCGGACCCGACTCCGGCTCCCGGCCCCTCCGCCTCTCCGTCACGCCCTCTTGTCGAAGGCGGGATTCCAGCCGTAGGAGTTCTGCGCGTCCAGATTGTTCTGTACGACGCCGAGGCTCTCCGCGAACCGCTGGTAATGGACCACCTCCCGCTCTCTGAGATAGCGGATGGGATCGCACACGTCCGGATCGTCGATGAGCCGGATCAGGTTGTCGTAGGTCACCCGGGCCTTCTGCTCCGCCGCCAGGTCCTCGTTGAGGTCCGCGATGGGGTCCACCTTCACGCCGATATACTTGACGTCGAAGGGGACGCCCGCCGCTGACGCCGGATAGACGCCCGTGGTGTGATCCGTGAAGTATGCGTCGAAGCCCGACTTTTTGATCTCCTCCACGGTCAGGTCCCGGGTCAGCTGGGTCAGAATCGCCCCGATCATCTCGAGGTGGGCCAGCTCACAAACCCCACAACCTACCCCATGACAAAAACAGGGCCTTCGTCCAGCCCTGTTCTTTATTTTTCCTTCTTGTTTTTATCGTTTTTCGATATGCTCCTCCACCGCCCGGACAATCAGCGCGGTCCGGCTGATTCCGGCGTCACCGGCGGCGCGGTCCAGCTTGTCCCGGAATCCCGCGGGCAGGGCCAGCGTCACCCGGTCGTAGTGCTCCGCCGCGTACTGGTTCCGGTACGCCGTCGCCTCCGGGGTTTTGTCCCACGTGCGGGAGCGCGGTTTGGTGTTGTCGGACATGTCAGGCCTCCTTATGCCACCGAAATCGTCCGGTATCCCTTGCCGTCAAACCAGTGGATGACGGGTTTGTCACCGGCATTGGTGAGGACCTCAGAGAGGAGGTGGACCGTGCCGTCCAGGGTGACGAGGATCTCTCCGGCCTCGTTGGTGCAGGGATTGACGGACTCGGGAATAGAAACAGTGACGGGTTCGCTGAGCGTCGCGGCAGCGTGGGGACGTACAGTGTAGGCGGTCTGCTTCTCGTGGGCAAGGACTCCGTAATTTGCATAAATGGTGGTTTTCATGGTGCGCTTCCTTTCTGCCCCATGGAGGGCTGTGTGATTATTTTCCAAAGCAGCGGATCCGGTCAGCCACGCGGAAGGCGGCGGAGGAGCTCAGTGCGTCGCGCTTATCGATGATGTGCCGAGCGTCGTCAATGGTCTTGGCCGGGGCAAAATACGCGGCAACCTTTTCCCAGACCTCGATGTCGCGCTCGTAGGCCTTGCATCCGGTGGACTCCAAGCGTTCCCGCGCCGTCCGGATATTGCTCTCGATGGTCCCGAAGAGGCCGTTCAGGATGTTCTCCGCCCACTTGACCTGCTTTTCGCTTCCCTTCATGTCCGTTCTCCTTCCGCGGGTTATTCGGGACCCGCTCCCCTTGACTGGTACCATTATAGCACATCTTGCATAATATGTCAAGGGCTTTCCAAAAAAACGTCTCCCGAAAACGCAAAAAAATCCGGGAGATCGAATCCCCCGGATCCTTAGTTCATAATACCTCCCGCGCCCGCCAGAGCATCACGCAGAGCTCCTCCCGCGTCACCGGCTCGCCCAGCGCGTAATCGTCCCCGCCCCGGCCCTGGAGGATCCCTCGCCGGACACACCAGTCCACGGCTTCCCGGCTCCAGTCTTGGGCCTGCTCCTCCCACGGTTCCCTCTCCGGCTCCGGCGTCCACACGAATCCGGCCTCGTTCGGGATCCCGAGATAGGCGCACGGGTCCGTCTGCTGCGCGTTGTAATCGCGGACCTCGAAGTGCAGGTGGATCCCCGTGGATCTTCCGGTGGTGCCCTCGATGCCCAGCACCTGACCCGCGCCGACCCGCTGACCAGCCTCCACCGTGCGCGTCGCCAGATGGCAGTAGTAGATCACAAATCCGTCGTCCCCGGCCACCGAGACATAATTGCCCCACTCCCACGTCCGGTCACCGTCGCCGAGATCCGGAGCCCAGCGGGACCGAAGCACCACGCCGCCGCAAGCCGCCCGGACGTTTCGGTCCTCCGAGACCAGATCCACGCCGCCGTGCCAGGAGTGCTCCGCGCCGGTGATGGGATCGGTGCGGTACCCGAACGGCGACGCCACCCGGAACGGTCCGTCAAAGGGCATCCGGATCGTCATCGTCGTCCTCCTTCTTCTCCGCGAACCGGTCCGCCGCGTCCTCCTTCCGCTTCAGCACCTCGATGGCCGAGACAATGACCTTCGGCACCGGGATCCCGATCAGGCCCGCGTTCTCCACGATGGAGATCACCTCGTTCGCCGCGAAGCCGATCACCACCGCGTCCCGGATGAAATTCGAGCCGATCAGCCGGTCCAGCTGAGCCGCCACCAGCACCATCACCAGCGTCAGGCATTTCCGGACCAAGCCCTTCCAGCCCGCCCGGGATTCCAGCGCGCCGTTGGGCGTTTTTGGCGATTTGTGGAAAACGCCGGCGCAGATCAGGCCGGTGATATAGTCGACGGCCATGAAGACGATCAATGTGGCGATCCCAGCGTCCCAGCCGCCGAACGTCTGCGCCACCGCCGAGCAGATCACGCCGCCCGCTGCGCAGAGAAAATCCTTCAGTCCGTGCATAGTTGTCCTCCTTTGCAGATATGGGGCGGAAGATCAGCTCCCCCGCCCCGTGATTCCGGATTATTCCCCGGCCTCTTCCTCCGGCACGACCACGGGCGCGTCATGCCGATAGCACTGCCGCATGATCTCCGCGCCGTCGGAGGCCAAGAGAGCCGCCGCGTGCTGGGGCAGATCGGACACCGCCGCCGCCGCCAGCACTTCATGATACTTCGCCTCGGCCTTGCACCGCGCCCGGTCCGCGTTCTCGTCGTAGGCCCAGTGCACGATGTGGCCGTACTCGCCGCTCTGGTGCTTCTGGATCTCGATGATGTAATACTGATACATGATAAACCCTCCTGTGGTTTATAGAGTTATGGAGTGTAGAGTGATGGAGTGATGGAGTTGGAAAACGGCGAAGCCTCATCGCTTCCGCGCGGCGGAATCATAACTGTAAACTCTTCACTGATTGATCATTCCCGCCAGCCGGACCAGCTCCGCCCCGACGGTGGTTTCAGTGACATTAGTTCCGGGCACCAGCGTCTCGCCCTGACCGACCGCCGCCGTGACCCGGTACAGAGCCGCGCCGACGGTGACGTACTCGCCGACGGCAAGGGACCGGGAAGCGGTTTCCCCGGACTCCTCGCCGATCATGGCCCGGGTGTCCGCGTTCGCCGCTTCGATGGCCGCGCCGGTGTCCTGCACATACTCCGCCGCCACGTCGTATCCCGCGCCGTATTCCCAGGCGTCGGAGAACAGCGTGTTCACCCCGTCCAGCGCGGAGATGGTTTCGGCGTCCACGGCGTACACCACCGGATCGGCCAGCTTCCAGCACACCTGCACCGGAGTCCCCGCCGACGCCTGCGCCGCCAGCCACGTCCTGAAGCTGGTGACGGTAGCCTCCGATACGTTCTCCGGACGGATGCACAGCATGGCGATGTCGGACGCCGTGGAATTGACCACCCTCTGGCCCACGTCCGTGGTGGACCCGGAGACCATCACCGGCGCAAAGTGGGAGCTGATGCCGCTGTCATCCACCACCGACCCGAGCGCTCCGAGCTGAAGGCGGAAGTAGCCGGTATCCCGCCCGACTCCCGCCTGACTCCATCCCTCGGAGGCCGCGCCGGTCAGACTGATATACGCCCGGTCCACGGTCAGCGTGCCGGACGCAGGATCCCAGATCCCCCCGTAGACGGCCCCGGCCTCCTCCGGCGCGGTCAGCGTCAGGCTCTCCGCCGCGCTCCCGCCGTAAACGCCCAGATCATACGTTTTGAAGCACGACACCCGGACCGTGGCCGTTCCCGAGGCCAGCGGAATTCGCTCCGTGTGGAAGCCCGTGCGGATGGTGGCGGAGTAGAAGCCGCGCCCGCCGTTCAGCAGATTGCCGTCCGCGTCATACATGCCCACCCGGACCGTGTTCGCCGAGCCGGACCCGGGATTGCCCCAGACCAGCACGACGATGCT
>CACYWX010000120.1 GCA_902778205.1 uncultured Ruminococcus sp.
GATGGGGAACCCGTAGATGCCTTTCCGCACCAGGGGATTTGCGATCTCCTCCGGGCGCTTGTACGGGCAGGCGTCGCAGAACAGTTTTACAAGTTCCACATTGTTCGCCCCCTCGGAGGAAGCCACATCCGCCTTGAGAACGAAGCGGTTGAAGGGGATGACGCCGGAAGCAAGCTCATAGCTGCTTTCCGTTATGCCGGAGGACGTCAGGAAGCCCTTTTTGTACTGCGTGTCGTAGTTCTTCCGGGCATACGGCGCGGAGGAGGTACCCTGTACGTTGATCTGCACACCGGTCGCGGTGAAGGATCTTGCCGGGGTGACCGGATCGACATAGGCAATGCTGACGGTCTTTTTGTCCCCCTTGTACTGCGGCAGCTCCGCCGCTTCGATGATCATATACGGAAGATCCTTCGGGAGCTTCTCGATCACAATCTTCCCGTATTCGTCGTAGACGTTGTTGTGCTCATACCGCGCGAGGAGCGTCTCGATGTTCTGGGAGTCGGCAATCCAGTTGTCGAGGATCTGATAGCGGGTCAGATTGTTGTCGTAGACGCGGATGCAGTAGATGTCCGTGGCGCATCCGTTGTGACCGACGGAGATGTTCACGGGGGAGGACTGGGAGAAGTCGTCGTCCTCGGGATACTGCACCACGCCGCTCATGACGCCGTTGATGTAGATGTAAAGGAGACGGTTTTCCGACCGCTTTTCGGCGACGAAGGAGATCCGCACGTGTTCGTTCTCTTTGTACTGCGTGGAGATCTCCCGCTGTTCGGATTTGAGAAGGGCACGCTGGCTTGTCAGCTGGAATCCCCGCCCGCCGCTCATGCAGGAGATGATGTCCGCGTCATAATCGAGAACGTCCCTTGTGGCGAACTCGATCTCAATGGTCTTGCCCGTCCCCCGGAAGTCGCGGGCGAAGGGCTGATACGGAATCGTCACGCGGGCGTCGCCGGAGACCCAGAGGACGGTGATCCCTTCCTCATCCGACACCCAGCCGTTGGAGACGAAGTTGAAGTTTGAAAGTGTACAGGCGATGTTTCTGTCCGCGTCCTTCCACACACCGGGGTTACACTCGGAATTGGACCGACCGGCGCTGGACAGATACAGGGCGAGGGAATCCGTCTCCGCCTCCACATCGACCTCCGCTTCCGCGACTTCAATCGGGAAAGAAAGGGACGCCATGCCGCTGCGGATCGTGAGAGTCGTTTCTCCGGCCTCAAAAAGGCGGTAGCTCCACACCTGCTCGGTACGCCCGACGGAAAGAGCCGCGACCTGTGTATCTCCCGCCCAGAGCGTGACCTGGGAGGACAGCGCGTTCGGGGTGAAGACCCGGTACGGAATGTTCAGCGTCTGGTACTGGCTGGCAGAGGAGGCGCGGAAGTCGGAAGCAATGATCGGCGCCGTAGCCTGCTCGTCCACAATGATCAGATCGAAGTCGAGGGCGTTCGACTCCACGGTCTCCCCGTCGATCTCAGCAGTGAAGAAGCACTCGAAGCGGTGGGAACCGTGCGCCATGCCGGGAACCGCGAAGGTCTGCTGACGTCCGGAGGTCGTGACCGTCTGGGTTCCGACCGTTCTTCCGTCCGCTTTGAAAACCACGGTCTTTTCAACCGCGCCGTAGGGGACATAGGTGAAGGCGATTTCCTTTCCCGCCCCGTAGGGCAGCGAATGGTCGAACAGAGTGGTGACCTTCAGTTCAACCGTCTTGACCGAAAAGTTCAGCGCCTTCACGTTGCCGTACACGTCGGTCACGACGATGCGGACCTTGTTCTGCCCGGCGGTCAGGTACTCCGCGACGTTTACACGCCAGTTCCCCTGCGGAATATCGACCGTACGCTTCTCGATGTTGTTCACCAGAAGGGACACGGAGCCGCTGCCGGTCGGGATCCCCTCTTCAAGAGAGGACCAGGTGATGGAGAGGACGCAGTCCATGCCGAGGGTCACGGTCTTCGACAGCCAGCCGGTCGTGTTTGTGGCGGTCAGAACGGCGTTGTTGGAGCTGCCGCCCCCGCCGCCTCCTCCACCCCCGCCTCCGGCAAAGGGACCGAGCGGCCCCACGGTGATGGCGCCCTGGGAGGTCAGGTACAGATACCCGCTGTCCACCTTTTCGTCGAGGGCCATGTTGACCTCGCCGAGCCGGTTCATCACCTCGTCCAGCTGTGCGGAGGTCGCTCCCGCCTCCGCTGCCGCCGTCCCCGCGAGAGCCAGAGCCTGAGCAGCAATCCTGTCCGCCTCGGTCGTAACCGCAAGGATCTGAGCGGCCTTTTCGTTGACGGTTTCGAGGGTTTCGGCGACCGCGTCCTTGCTTGCCTCGGCTCCTTCCGCTGCGGTTTCCGCCCGTTCCGTCAGCTCGCCGACGGTGGCCACGTTCTCGTCCGTCTTGTTCGCCGCCGCGATGATCTCGTCCTTGTGATCCATGATATAGATCAGCTGCCGGATCTCGGAAGCGGACTGAACCGTATCCTTGTCGAGTGCGGCGCGCTCCACGGACAGGATGAAGTTTGCCGTGGAGAGGAGCGTATTGTCATCGGAGGCCGGAGTGTCGGTCGTGGGCTGTGTCCCGGTGAAGAGTGCGATCTCGCAGACGGTTCGCCCGGCAACGGCGGTCATCTGCTCCGTAATCTCGGCTGTGACTGTTCTTCCTTCCACAGTCGCTTCATACGAGAAGCCGTGCCCGTCCGGTTTCGTTCCGCGGATCTCCGCCTGAGTGCCGGCGGGAAGAAAAATATCCCCATCACGGCTCATCAGCTGAAAGATCAGCGTCCGGCTCCCCGCGTCGTACTGGCTGACGTGTATGACGGGACACACCTCTCCGGGGGACATGTCAAGCGGAATCTGTTGTGTCAGCATTATCCGGGACCTCCTTTTTCGTGATACTTACTGTAAATTCATCGGTGCAGACCCATTCTCCCTCAAGCGGGAAGAGGACCGCGCACACGACCTTTCCGGGGCATTCCGTCATGTTGGGGACAATATCGACGGCAAGCATATCCTCTTCGATACGGCAGGGGACAGAGAAGCCGTTTTTGTCCGGACGGGAGAAGCACAGCTCGGCGGGAGTGCCGGCCGGAAGGAGGCATGGCGCCCCGTCATCCGTCAGGCGGATAAGCAGAGCCTTTTCCCCCGTCTCATTCTGCTTGAAGCGAAGACGGTGCCGCTTTCCGCCCGGCCTGATCTGAAGATCGATCTTTCTCGTGACCATCAGGAGCCTCCCGTTCTGTATGCCGCCTGCTCCACAAGCAGATAGAAGTTCTCCGTGCTGACCCGGGTATCCCCGGAGACCAGTTCCAATTCACACTCTACCTTCCCCGCGCAGGCAGTCATATCGGCAGACACGGCCACAAGCAGTTTGCTCCCCACGACAGCGCAGGGAGTCGAAAATCCCACGCCGTCCGGTCTGCGACCGTAAAGCGTGACCGAGGCTCCGGTCGGGATCGGATATTCAGCATTGCCGTCGAAGAGGCGAAACTCGAACGTCCGCGCCCCCGTCTCGTACTGGCTTACGTGTGTAAAGGGCGAAATTCCGCCGGGCGTCATTCTGAGTTCGAGGGTGTTTGTGATCATGCTTCCGCCTCGTTCAAAATAGTCTGAGCGAGAGCGGTAACCGCTGCCGCCGTGGCGATCTCGCCGTCATCCGAAAGCACAAAATTCTCGCGGATATTGTCCGCGGTGACCTTGCGGGTCTTTTCGTCCACCACACTGTAAGTGACGGAAATCCTGTACCCCGCGCTGTCGTTCCACACGGTTACTGATGTTACCTTCTTCATGTTTGCCTGCCTTTCCCCCAGCTCACGCCGGGATCATCTGTTCCATCTGTTCTTCGATATAGGAGGCAGCTTCCGCTCCGTAATCGGGTAAAACATCTACTTGACTGTAATCGATACCGAGGTCATCCACTTCTGACCGCAGCCCGTCCAGGCGGAGCTGAGAAAAGTCGGACTGACGTGCTTTGACCTCCCATTCGAACCGCAGACCGGACGTGCCGCTTACGGTAAAGCTGTGAGGACCGCGGTCTGTGATCCACAGCTCCCCCGCCCCGTATTTCTGCAGAAAGACCTGATACTGACTGGTCTCCACGGTTTCTTCAAACACGGGATCAATGTCGATGACGCACGTTCCGTCCGAGCCGATCAGGCCTTCCCCAACGTCCCCGAACATGGGGCTTGCCGTCTCATAGCAGTACAGCTTCCGGTCGCCGAAATCCTCTGTTCCTGCCACCCGGCTTTTTGTGCCGCTGCAGGTGAAGTTCTCAAACACATTGAAATTACCATGGACGTTGTGATGTCCAATCGAGGTTCCGTTGGAACCCTTCAATGTTTCGATAATTTCGTAACCATTGATCCAGTTATTCGCGCCGTTTCCCGCAAAGAAGGTCCACCAGTTGTCTTCGTTGTTGACGCGGACGCTGTTACGGGAATTCAAATAGCATCGGAACTGAGGGGCATGGTCTACGCCGCTGACCTGGTCTTCTTTACTGGCAAGATAGGCGGCGATGGCGGCATCTTGATAGATGCAGAGCTTGCCGTCTTCGAGGGAAATGGCGCGCCGGTCGTAGAAATCGGTGTTGTGCTTGGAGTCAACGGAGATGCCCCTCTTCCCGATGTAGACGTTGGTGTCCTCGTTGGTGGATGCCGGGATTATGACTGGCGTTCGGAAGGTAAGGGCTTCCTCGCCAATGGTGAAACCGCCAATCTGACCTTCGTCGGAGGTGATCTCTCCGGAGAATTCCCCGTCGATAGCGATCAGCTTTCCGTCCGTGGTGATCTGCACGTTGTTGTTCGCCGTGACCTGCCCGTTGAGATTGATGGTGCCGTCGTCGAGGTTGATCAGGGCGTTCCCGTTCGCGTCGGAGATCGTGCCGGTTTTCAGAAGGGCGGCGCTGAGCGTCCCCGTTGTAATGAAATCCGCCACAAACTGCCCGTCCAGCGTCCATGCTGAACGATAGGGGCCGTTGTATCCGGAAGAGAAGAAGCCGATCCCGTTCTGATTGATCCGGAGGACCTTCACCGCCGTGTTGATGGATTCCGCATCCAGGATGAGGATCTCGTTGGGCTGCCCGTTGGTGTTTGTGTTGATGACCACATGGCCGCCGAGACCGCCGGAGATAAGAGAGGTGGCGTGCGCGGTGATCCGCTGGATGTCCGTGAGCGTTGGGGATTCTTTCTGCAGCTCCTCTGAGATGGCCTTGATGGTATCCGTCAGGTTTGCCCTGATCTCCCCGATGGTCATTTTATCGTACCGGTCGAGGAGGACGTTGTAGGTGACGGAGACGACCTTCGCCTGATTCTCCACGCCGAGGGCGCGGTGTACGACGGAGACGGTATCACAAAGCTTCAGATGCTGCATCGGGGCAACATTTTTGTATTCCTCCGTCTGCCAGAGGGCTACGAAGGAAACGTCGACGGACGCCGGTATGCCGGTTTCCGCGTTGGCCGCCACATACGTCTGAGCCCGTGAGCGGAGCTGCTCCTCCGTCGGCTGATTCTGGAAGGCGGAAGAAAAGTCCACCGGGATCACCATCCGGTTTTCGTAACTGTCCGCCGTGCCCGCGTACACGGCCCCTTCCGGCAGCGTCACCATGACCTGTGTCTCTCCGACCAGCCCCTTCCAGTAAGGCACGATGCCCGTCCACAGATTCTCCGTGGTTGAGGTCTTTTTCACGTCAGTGAGGTCTTTTCCGTACCGGATCACCACCCCGGTATCGGCGCCGCGATGAGCGTGGAATTTGACCGTGAAGCGGTCCCATTCATATTCGCCGGGGCCGAAGACGTCGAGGATGGATCCTTCCATGCCGCCGAGAAGAGCCCGGAGGGAAGTGGGTGTGTTTACATTGAATGTATTCGGCAGAGTCTTGTCAGTCCAGAAAGTGAAGGGACAGTCCCCGACACTGTGGTTTTTCAACCCCTGAAGGGCAGCGGAGCATCCGGACGCGGTGAACGGCATGACCACTACCTTCGAAAGCTGATAGCTGATATGCCGGGCGTAAACCGTGACCTTGCCGTCCATCGGGCGGGTGATCTTATAGATCCGGAATGGCTGGATGTCGCCGGTATCGTCGTGCGCCGCCGCGATGATGCGCTCCTCACAGATATCGCCGTAATGCAGGCCGGCGACCGGATAGGTGAGCTCCAGTTCATACTGACCGTTCCGCTCCTCAGTGACGGTGCATTCGATTGCATCGGACAGGCGTCCGAGACCGTTGGAGGTGAACTCTGTTTCACCGGCCTGATAGAGGATCGGTTTCATAACCGCCACCACCTCGGAGTGATTTCAAGCCGGGTAATCCCGGAGCCAAGGACAATCCCGTTACTGTTGGGGTGGAGCACGGGGAATTCCCCGCCCGACAGAGTGACCGCGCCGTTCATGTTCGTTGCTCCGCGGAAGGCATCCTCCGACTCGCAGTCCAGATCGATGTAGTCCGGGTTCGCGGTGATCGTGACGGTTTCCTCCCCGACGCCGAGCTGACCGGTTCCGTAGACCCGCAGAAGTGGCTTCGAATCAAACCGGGTCGGGTTGAACAGAGATCCGTTCTCCGTGAAGACCGTTGTCCGCTCCCCGGACTTCAGATACTGCTGCGGTTTGCAGGAGAAAGTCAAGTCGAACGTGCCGGCGTGATTCCGCGCGCCCATGCGGGGCGAGACCCCACTCTCCATCACGGCAAGGCGGTAAACCTCCGGGTGGTAACTATCCTCCAGGCGGTGATACCCCGCATCGACCAGCAGGAAGTTCATGAGCGCGGAATATGTCGGTGCAAAGAAGCGCGGGATGCCGACACGATAAGTGAGCTCCACATTGCTATACCGCCGGTTTGAGAGCAGCAGATCCCCCGAGCGTCCAGGGACGGAGATATGCTCAAGTTCCGGGATTGGCGTCACCCAGGTGTCCTCCCCGGAGAGAACGAGGCCGAGGTCCCGGCTGCTCTGGCCGTTGTAGATGAACTGATGCGTGGTGGATCATCTCCATGGAAAAATGTGAATTTAGGGCTTGCTTTCGATCTCTTTTTGTGGTAGAGTATAAGTGTTACATAAAATTCCAGTACATGGCGGGTACAACAATGGATTACAAAAAATACGGCGATACATACTATGTCCGAATGGATCGCACCGATGAGATCATCAGTGGTATCCTCAAAGTCTGTAAAAAGGAGAATATCCAATCCGCAATATTCAACGGAATTGGAGGATGCAGTGAAGCGCAAACACAAATCTTTGTACCTGAAACGTGCTCATTTGAAAAGCAAACAATCCACGGTATGCTGGAGCTTGTCTCCCTGACAGGAAATATTGTATCCGATAATCAAAATGAACTCTATCACCATACTCATGCCGTTATCTCATATAAAGACGGAGACCAACACCTTATTTCCGCAGGACACATAAAATCCCTCACAGTTTTGTATACAGCAGAAATAGAACTAAGGCCAGTTGTTGGCGGATTGATCACCCGCCAATTCGATCCTGAGACTGGGACGGGCTTTTGGCGATTTCTGTAAGCATACATGAGCAGCACCATACAGCGACCGGAGAATTCAAATGAAATCAAATTCTAACCATATAGCAAGAAGCTATGGTTTCTAAGGTGAAATAAATGGCCATAAATCAAAATAGTATCTACTCCTTTTTGTTGAGCCCAAACGAAATTGACAAAGCGGCAGATCATATAGCAAATATTCTGAGCGAATTCAAAGCCGAGAAGAAAACAATTGTAAAGATCCGCTTGTTGATCGAAGATCTGTTGATGGCAATATTACGCTTTCAGCCTAAACCGACTACATGCAAAATCATATTCTCTAAAAGGTCAGGGAACGGATCGATCCGACTCCAATATGAAGGTGACCCTTTTGATCCACTCACAGAGGCCTCAGATGACTTCACCACTCTTCTGTTTGAAAATCTGGGTGTTCCATGTAGTTGGAAATACCAGAACAGGACAAACATTCTGACTCTTTCCGTTCGTAAACAGAAAAGCTCTACGGCACCTTTTCTTTTAGGGGCAATAGCAGCCGCTATTATACTTGGTCTCTGCAGCCGATTCTTACCAGCTATCATTACTGAGACATTATCCGATTATTTGCTCATCCCTTTCAAAAGCGCATTCTTGAAACTCTTAAATGCGTTTGCAGGTATTCTTATCTTTTTCAGCATAATTTCTGGGATGTGTAGTGATTCATCCGCTGAATCGTTTAGGGCTACAACCAAGAAGCTCCTTATACGGCAGCCGCTGCTGGTAGTGGCAATTACCATTGTCAGCTATTTGGCTTTACTTCCCTTCTCTGGCCTCTCTTTTGGTTCGCCGACCAGCGCATCCACATCGCAGGCAAAGCAGGTATCAGATCTTATATGGGGTATCATTCCTGGCAATGTTCTCACACCATTTACAGATGGAAACTATATTCAGATTGTTCTACTTGCATTCATTTTCGGTATTTCCCTGTCTGCTGTCAGAGACCGTCATCCTGAGCTAGTAACTGTTATTAGCAGCATAAACAGTATCATTATAACAGTTACGGGGAAACTTTGCAGATTTATCCCTCTATTTATTTTCTGCAGTCTTTTTACCTTAATCCGTTCGCCACTCACATCAGGTACGTTGCTAGATATCTGGAAACCTGTTGTTATGTTCACAATAGTAGGTCTCCTGATTACTGTTTTAACGCTGGTCTGTCTCGTAATCAGATTTCATTGTAACAGTCTGAAAGTATTAAGAGTAATTCTTCCAGCCTTTTTGATTGCACTTACAACCGGCTCTCCGGCGGCGGCATATAGTACGAATCTAGATATTTTGGAAGGTAGCCTCGGTGTATCCAAGCGTTTTTCCAGAGTTGGGCTTGCAATCAGTTCCAAACTGTATCTGCCGGGTGTTTCACTATATCTTGCAGTTATGGTTATCTACTTTGCTGAGAAATATCAGACACCGATCAATGTCGGTTGGGTAATCATCGCTATTATCCTGACAATCATGCTTACTTATGCATGCCCACCGATACCAAGTTCTTTTCTTGTGATATTCGGTATTATAGCCAAACAGTGCGGATTTCCAGACGAGTGTATGGTTCTTCTGGCAACAGCGGATATCTTTTTGGATGGATTGTCCAGCGCGTTATGTTGTATCCTGCGAAATATCGAGCTTCTTTTCGAAGCAGATGATTATCATGAGTTAAACCGTGACACTTTGAGAAATCTGTGATCCATAGCGGGATCGTCACTTGGTTGTTTCTGAAGCGCCTTAATCCTATGGGAGTTCAGGAGACCTGCTCTATACTGATGCGTAGTGGGTCACCTCCATGGGAAAAAATGTGAATTTAGGGCTTGTATTCTCTGAAAAAATGTGGTACGATAAATCCAGTTTTTATAGTTGGTGGTCTTTGCATCGAACAACAGGCGAAAACCATTCCGCAAAACTGAAGCTAAAGAAAGGTTATTTAGCATGAAAGATTTTCACCTCTCACGCTCATTCGGGAGAAAAATTGGAACAGTAATTCTCTGTGTCCTGATCAGTTCCTCGCTTCTTCCGACAACCACACTAGCATGTACTGGACTCTACGCGGGTTCAGATACAACCTCCAACGGATCAGCATACGTAGGCCGTTCTGAGGATTTCGGCCCCGATTATGCCAAGCAGTTCATTATCGTTCCTGCCGCCGACCACACAGAGGGTGAGATGTTTGAGGACGATTATGGCTTCAGCGTACCCTATCCGGCGCATACCCTCCGTTACAGCGCAGTTATGGATGACCCGTCCGAATACAGTGGGCTGACAAAGATTCCCTTCGGAGAAGCCGGGATAAACGAAAAAGGTGTGTCGGTCTCCGCAACTGTCTCCACCTACTTCAATAAGAAAGTACTCCAGGTCGATCCTCTGACCCCGAACGGAATCTCAGAAATCTCATTGGCCTCCTACATTCTTCAGTCTGCTGAAACTGCCAGAGATGGAGTTAAGCTGCTTGCTGAATGCATTGATACCTACGGCCATGGCAACTCTGATATTGGTAATCCCGAATACAACGAAGTAAGCACTGTTTTTATTGCCGACCGGGACGAAACATGGCTATTCGAAATACTCTCGGGCCATCAGTATGTGGCTACCAGGCTTTCCGATGGAACAGTATCCGTTCTCCCCAATGCCATCATGACACAGCAGATCAATGTCTCCGACGAGAATATTGTCGCCTCACCTGGCTTGATCGCCACAGCAAAGGCTGGAGGATTCTATGTGACTGATACCGAAGGCGAGAATGAAATCCATGTTGGAAAATCGTACGGCGAAGGATACAGCCAGTATGCGAGTTATCGTTATTACTATGCCGCTTATGTTCTGAATCATGACCTGGCAGATTCAATAGATATCGTTCCGAAACCTGCTGCCGAAGTTGCGGAACTGTATCCCAATGCCTCTGTTGAAGAGGAAGCGATTGGTCCGTTCTGTCTGGAGTACAATCCATCAACCGAACGCATGGGAACGATAGATCTGATGACCCTCAGGGAGGTATTCGGCTCGCACGGTGAAGGAACTGATTACATAACAACGTCTCTGAATGTAAATTCCGAAGGTGAACCAATGCGTGCCATCGGTACCTACCGGCAGAATGAGGAGCACATCT
>CACYWX010000121.1 GCA_902778205.1 uncultured Ruminococcus sp.
TCCCCGGAAACGAATACGCTCTGAACGTGATCTCGAAGCTGGTTCAGCTCAACGTGGGCAACGACATCTACACCAACGGCACCAACCCGACCGACATCGGCGGCGGCGCGGAATCCTTCATCTTCTACGACGGACGCGCCCTCTTCATCGCCGCCTACGTGGGAGAGGCCTCCCGTATGCGGGACATCGAGTTCAACATCGGCATCGTTCCCCCGCCGAAGCTCGACGAGGCGCAGGACCGGTACTACTCCCTGGTGGAGGGCGGCGCCCAGTCCGTGCTCCCGAAGACCCTCGGCGGAGAGGATCTGCACAAGGCCGAGGTCCTCCTGGACGCCTTCGCGTACTATTCCTACCTGGAGTCCGTGCCCGCCTATATCGAGCTGGTGCTGATGACGAAGGTGGCCCGGAACGAGGAATCCTCGGATATGCTCCGGATCGTGTTCGATTCGTCCTTCTACGATCTCGGCACGGGCATCTGGTCCGGCGATACGAAGAACCAGTTCACCGCCAACATCTTCGCGCCCAAGTCCGACGACACGGCCTCCCTCTGCGCCAGAATCCAGAAGGTCATCGACAAGCAGCTGGAGAAGTTCACGAGCGCAGTCATGGAGATGACGGGGGACTGATTCCCCGGCTGAATGGGATGGGATGAATCACAAACAGGGCTGCCGCATCTCTCCATTTTTCAGGATTGATGCGACGGCCCTGTATTTTTTATTCCGTCATTCGCTCAGAATCGTTTTCCTCCGTCCATCCGCCGGTCCGCATCTCCGGCCGCGGCGCAGAGACACATGACGAACACGCCGGCCATGGCGCCCACAAAGAGTCCTCCCAGAAACGACAGCCAGTGCATACTTCCTATCCTCCCTTTTAGCTTAGCATAGCCTGTTCGGGAATCAGTATGCCCGGCTTTACGGGACTTATGCGGAACGGCGCTCAAACGTGAACCGGAAAAAAGCGGAATGCGCGGTTCATTCCCCGTCGGAATCCCCGGATGCGTTCTCCTCCCGCTCCCTCCTGCTTTCCGCGGCATGGGCGGCGATCTGCGCCATATGGTCCAGCAGGTATGTCTGGGCGCTCCGATCGTAGGTCACGGCGATGTAACGACCGTTCCGGCCCGTTCTCTCCGCGGCGATCATGCCAAGCTCCTTTCCCCTCTCCGTGGGACGGCGCAGCTTCCGACCGTCCGGAGTCTCCACGTCCTCCAGAAGCCCCTGCTCCGTCAGCCATTCCGTCACGTCCCGCACTCTGAGACTGCGGACCCGTGTCAGATCCACCGTGTCGTTCACCGCCTGTACGAACCGGCTCACGGTGCGCGGCTCCGGCGGGAAGCGGTACTGCATCAGCTGCTCCGGCAGGACGGAAAAGGGCTCCTTGACCTCCCCTGTCTTCCGCCCGATGCCGCCGGCCCGAATCGCTTCTCCCAGAAGCTCCGACACATATCGGAAGCATCCTGTCACTCTGGTCTGCGCGGCCACGTCCCCCTCGGGCACCGCGCTTCCGTCCACCGGGTTCACCCCGTCCGCCAGCATATCGAGAAATCTCTTCGCATACGCTATTTTTTCAAGCTCCGTCATACTGTATCCATCTCCGTTTCACTATCTGTCGTCTCCCGCCGGACGGTCAACACGGCGGGGCCGGAGGTATTATAGCACAGATGCCCCGCCCTGTCAAGCAACGGAAAAGCGCCGCGCTTCTCCCAGATTCGGGAGGAACACGGCGCGCTGTGCATGTCCGGAGCGGGTCCGGACTTCGGGGGATCATTCCGCGTTGACGTAGGCGGCGTTGAGCTTCTCGAGGGCCTTGTTCAGCGCCTTGGTGGCGGAGGCGAACTTGGAGGACGCGGTGTTCTCGCGGGTGGAGATCATGGTGTCCACCATGCCGCTGAGACCGCCCATGGCGTTCTGGTAGCCGATGTCGTAGGTCATACCGCGGAAGATGTAGCCCAGCTGGTCGGCGGTGCGCTCGTCGCGGGCGAACTTGGACTCCAGGGCGTTCTCGATGTAGGCGGGTGCGATGGTCAGGCTGGACTCGTAGCCCATGGCCTGGAGCATATACCCGGCGAACTCCTTGTCGGCGGCGGTCTTCGGGACGCAGATCATCTGGGCCAGGGTGGCGCAGGTGGTGCGGTAGTCGGCCTGGGCCTCGTCGTACTTCACCAGGGGCAGTACGCCGAAGTCGTATTCCAGGGTCCGGAAATTGGCCAGCTTCTGGGTGACCTCGATGAAGAACAGGGCGCGTCCCGCGGTGAAGACGGGCTCGGCCACGTCCCAGGAGCCCGCGAAGATCACGTTGTTGTTCATGACGGAGATGATACGGTCGATGGCTCCGTAGGTGAACTCGTTGTTCAGGTTGAAGACCAGCTCCCCGTCCACCACCTTGGTGTAGGGATCGTCCCATCCGTGGAGGAAGTTGCCCAGATACTGCACGTTGGCGGTGCATCCCCAGGTGTCGTTCTGATCCAGGGTGCCGTTGCCGTCGGAGTCGTTGGTGACGGCGTTGGTGTACTCGGAGAACTTGTCGATGGTCCACTTGCCCTCGTCCACCAGGTCGTAGAGCTCGGAGGCGGTGATGTTGTAGCTGGCCGCCACGTTCTTGTTGAAGAACATGCAGACCGCGGTCCACTTGTCCATGAAGTTCATGTCGCCGGAGATGAACAGGATGGAGTCGTGGACGGTCAGGGACTCTCTGGCGAACTGGCTCCACCAGACCTTGGACAGATCGAGGCTGTCGATCTTGTTCATGTCGTAGGCGCCGCCGTCCTGGGCGATGTTGTTCATCTCGGAGATGCGCGGGAAGGCGATGTCGTAGGCGTTGGTGCCGGCCACGATCTCGGCCTGGATGGCGGAATCGAGGTACGCGCCGCCGTCCGTGGCAACCAGCTTCACGTTGTACTTGGACTCCACGTTCTGGTTTCGGTTGTACACGGCATCGTTCATGGCTTCGCCGGTAAGCTCGGTGACCTTCAGCTCGGGAGAGGTCCAGTTGGACGCGATGTTGTACCAGTTGGTACCCAGGATGCCGACGTTCTTTCCGCCCTGGTCCTTGACCTCCAGGTCGAAGATCGTGGCGGGGTCCTCGGTTTCCGGCTCGGTCTCGGGCTCCGTCTCCGCTTCTTCTTCCCCGCCGGCCTCTCCGACGGAGGACTGTCCGGCCGTACCGGAGTTCCCGGCGTTGTCGGATCCGCCCTCGGCCGTGCTTGTGCCGGATGCGCAGGAGGCAAGCAGCAGGGCGGCCAGGACGGAACAGATCCATCTCTTTTTCATGGTTTTGATCCTTTCAGCATAAAATATTCTCAGCTTGACCGGATGACATTATAGACGCGGGATATTGCCTGCCGTTGCTAAAAACGTGAACGTGCGGTAAATTTATCCTGAACCCTGTTTATAAACGGAAAACAGAAGCGTCATTTCCCATCCTTCCTCCGGTCCGGGCAGAAATTCCGCGTCTCCGCCCCGATTCCTTGCCCCGAAGCCTTGACAAAGGGGGGAGGATCCGGTATAATGAGGCTGAACAGTTACAGCATCATGAACAAAGGAGGAAGAACAGCGAACATGAAAAAACTGTCCATCGTCTTCCTCTTCGCCGCCCTTTCCCTGCTGCTGGCCGTCTCTGCCGCAGCGGGAACCGTCATGTATCAGAACGGCGGCGCGGAGAACAATTTCAAGAACGGAGCCAGCGGCGCGCTGGTCCTGGATGTGAACTTCGAGGAGCCCTTCAATCTGGATGAGGCGGACTATCTGTACATCCGCTACTACATCGAGGATCCCGAGGCCTACGCCAACAACGGACAGATCGAGATCACCTCCTCCGGCACCTGCGACGCCCAGGAATTCAACTGGGATCTGGGGACCATGGACATGGAGCCCGGCTGGAACGAATGGCAGGTGGATCTCTTCTCCGGGCGCGAGACCGGCGGCATGCCCGACTTTGAGAAGATCAACTACTTCCGCATCTACTTCTTCACCGAGGGCGAGAACCTGGTGGCCCTGGACTACGTGGCCTTCGGCGGCGAGAACGAGGACTTCTCCTCCATCGCCACGGAGCTGGGCGAGGTCCAGCGGGAGGAGCATGTCCCGAAGGATGACGTGAAGCGGACCGGTGAAGGGGATGTGGGCGCCATTTCCGTCCAGGCCGCCATGGAGCTGACTCCCGTCAACACGGAGGAGACCGAATACGCTTACATCCGCCTCTTCCTGGACGGCGTCGACCATTTCACCGGCAACGGACAGCTGGAGCTCACCTCCAAGCTCAACCCCGACCAGCAGGAGATCCACTGGGACGTCTCCGGTCTGGACCTGCAGGACGGCTGGAATGAGCTGAAGCTGGATCTGGATCTGCCCGATTCCTACGACGCCGATTTCAACCGGGCCGCCGTCAGCTTCTTCCGCATCTACATGTTCACGGAGGGCCCCCTCTCCATGGAGCTGGACTACGTGGGCTTCGGAAATGAAAACGACGCCTTCGGAAACGACCTGCCCGTGTATCTGGTGATCCCGAAGGAGCTGGAGCCCGCGGAGGAGCCGGAAGAGGTCCCTGCGGAGGAACCCGCCGAGGAGCCTGCCGAACCTGCTGAAGAGCCCGCCGTCGAGGAACCCGCCGCGGAACCGGGAGCCACGGTTGAAGAAGTCACAGATGAGCCCCAGGTGGAGGAGCCCGTGCTCATTCCTTCCACGGCACCCGATCCGGAGCCCGAGCTCTCCGCCAACACCTTCGACGCGGCCTTCTTCATCGCGCTGATCTCCGTGACCGCGCTGCTGGGCGTGACCTTCACCCGCAGAAAATCATAAGAATCCCGACCGTAATCCGCCGCACAGTCAACCCCATGGGCTGTGCGGCTTTTTCAAAGGATCTTCCCATGAACGCAAAGCGATTTCTCATTGTTTCGGCGGCTCTGCTGCTGACTCCGGTCCTGCTCCTTATGCCCGGATGCCGGAAAACCGCCCCCACGGCTCCCTCTCCGACGGTATCCCAGCCTTCCCAGGCCGATCCCGCGCCCGAGGAGGAACCGTCATCCGAAGCGCAGAAACCGGACGATTCTCAGGAGGCCGCTCCCGTCACCCTTCCCCTCTTCGGATCGGACGGACGCCCCCTGTTCACGATCATCAAGCCCGCCGGAGCGGATGAGGAGACCGCCGCCTGCGCCTCCGCCCTGGTCAAGGCCGTCAACGACAGGACCGGCAAAAAGTTCAAGCTGACGGACGACGGCGCGGAGGCGGATCCCGAGGCTTACGAAATCCTGGTGGGGCTCACCTCGCGACCGGAAAGCGCGGCCTGCTTCTCCGACTTCGCCGCCCTGACCGCCGGGGACGGATCCCCGCTTCAGACATACGGAGGTTATCTGATGGCACAGTACGGCAACAAAATCTGTCTTTCGGCGTCCGACGGCGGCATGCTGCGCCGGGCCGTGGACGACTTCGCGGAAAACTGGCTCAGCGCAAAATCCGTTTCCGTTCCGGCGGGAGGACGCTCCGCGGGACAGCGGGAGACGCTGACCCTGACCGCCCTCACGGAGGAGACCCGCCCCGCCCTGATCGCCCCCGCCCGATCCGGGGATGAACCCATCATCGCGGACATCGTGGCCACCGACGCGGCTTACGGAGCGGATCCCACCGGAAAGCGCGACAGCGGCCCGGCTCTGCGGAAGGCTCTGACCGCCTGCGCGGCGAAGGGAGGCGGCACGGTCTGGCTCCCGGCGGGAGAGTATCTTCTGACGGCCACGGTGGAGATCCCGGCCTTCGTGACCCTGCAGGGGCAGAGAGCCGACGACGATCCGAAGACCGCCGGGGAATACGGAACCATAATCAAGGCGAAGCCGAAGAGCGGATCGAGTCCGGCGTCCTCCCTGTTCGTGCTCCGGGGGAGCTGCGGCGTCTGCGGGATCACCGTCTGGTATCCGGATCAGACTCTGGAGAAGCCGGTCCCCTATCCCTATACCTTCTACGTCACCGGAAACGGTCAGGGCGGCTACATGCTCCAGACCATCCGGGATGTGCTGGTGGTCAACGGATGGCGGGGCATCGGGGCCTGCGTCGTCGAAAACAACGCCCACGAGCAGACCACCATCGAGAACTTCCGGGGCACCTTTCTCTCCCACGCCGCCAAATCCTGCAATGAGGCGGACGTGGGCACCTGGAAATCCATCCGCGTGTCCCCCGATTACTGGGCGGATTCACCTCTGCCCGGCGCGCCCGACCGGGAGACCCTGGCGGCATACACCCGGGAAAACGCCGAGGGGCTGGTGCTGGGAGACCTGGAATGGGATCAGTTCGCCGACATCACCGTGGAGGACTGCCTGACCGGGATCCACACCGTCCGGGGGACCCGCGTGACCTTCAACGGCGAAATGGCGGACGTGACGGTGCGCCGCTGCTCTGTTGGTCTCCTGATCGACGACATGGATCAGCGCTGGGGCATGAATCTGGCCCGCTCCTCCTTTGAGGACTGCCCGGAGCCCATCGTCAACAACACCCGCGCCATGGTGAAGCTGACGGACGTGGCCTTCCCGGAGGATACGGAGATCGGCGGCACCGTCCGGAAATCCGAGGGGGATCTTTCCTCCCTCGCCGTCGATTACGGCCGGACCCACACCGCTCCCCGCACGGCCGCCTGGACCGCCCCGCTCCGCTCCGACAACAGCCTGGACGTGTCCGCCGAGCTTCAGGACGCGCTGGATCAGGTGGGAGAGGCCGGGGGAGGCATCCTCTATCTGCCCGCCGGGACCTACCGTCTGGACCGGCCGGTGACCGTTCCCGAGGGCGTGGAGCTGAGAGGGGCCTCCTCCGTTCCCACCCGCGGTCAGACCGGCTGGTCGAAGGGAACTCTGATCTCCTCGGTCTACGGCATGGGACAACCCTCCTCGGACCCGGCGCTTCTGACGCTGGAAACCCGGGCGGGAGTCAGCGGAATCCGGTTCGTCTATCCCGAAAACGGTCCGGGGAAGGCCGCCGGGACGCCCTTCGTGATCCGCGGGACCGGGGAGGACGTGTACTGCGTCAACGTGGCCATCGCGGCGGCAGGCTCCGGGGTGGATTTCACAGGATGCGACCGGCATTTCATCAAGAAGGTCACCGCCTGCTGCTACGACCGCGGCATTCAGGCGGGCGGACGGGACGGAACCATCGAGGGATGCCTGCAGAACGCTACCGTCATGATGCGCCACGGGCTGAACTTCCTGGTGGGCTGGATCCCGGAGGGGGAGGTCTTCGACAAGCTGTTCCCCATCCTCCGGGACCGGAGCGTGTTCCTGACCCTGGACGGTGCGTCGGGCGAGCAGGTGCTGAACTACTTCGCCTACGGGGTGAAGACGGTGCTGGAGGTCCGGGATTCAAAGGACGTGCTGGTCGTGAATCTGGGCGGGGACAACATCGGCTCGGACGCTCCCCTGCTCCGGGCGGAGAACTCCTCCCTGACGGTCATCAACGCCCAGCGGTATAACGGCGTCTTGTACGAGACCGCCGGGAACTGCGACTTCAGCTTCTACAATCCTCTCTCCATCGGCGAAAAGCGGGAGAAGAACCTGATCCACAGCGAGGAATTCTCCTTCGAGGCGGTGAACGGGGAATAAGCGGACACAGCGCCCGAAGCGCAAACCGGCTGACGGTCCCTCCTCATGAAAAGGAGAGCGCGTCAGCCGGTGTTTGTATGGTAAGGGATTAGCTAAAGGAGTATCCCTTATATCCAAACCTTGCCGGTCGCGGACCGCATTCCTGCGGTCTGAAGGAAGGAAACGCTTCGCGTTTCCAATTTAATGGCCTTGCGCAGGCCGGGCGCCTGGGAGAGGAACTCTGGCCGTCCCCCTCCCAGGAGGGTCCCCGGCCGGAGAGCATAATCCTGACCGCTCATATCTGCATACAAGCCTATTCGCGAATCCCATGTCCTCGCGCGGACTATATTTGTGTAGCTGAAACATACGTGGAACAAGTTCCACGGTTTTCTCGGGAGCCTCGAAAACAGCGATCGAAACGCGCATTGGACAGAGGGCTAAAACCTACGTTTCACTAATGGTTTACGGTTGAGCTGTCAATCCGCGAAGTCGAACACCCTGTTTCGTCTTTACTCCATCGCGACCCATGACAATGCGCGACTGAATCTTTTTGACCTCCAGTTATACGATCAAAGACCGCGCGAGGATTGGGTTGAACAATCTGGCTTGTATATAGGACCGTGAGGACAGGTTATGCTCCCCGGCCAAGGGGGACCCTCCGGGGAGGGGCACCTTCGGCCAGAGATGGTGTCCCTCCCCGGTGCCTCCGCGCACAGCGGATTTTTCTGGAAACGCGAAGCGTTTCCTTCCTCTCAGCGCGGGTCTAAGGGATACTCATTTAAGGTATCCTTTACGGCAGCTCCTCGTACTTCTGGAGCAGCTTTTCCAGGCCCTTGTTCATGGACTTCTGGGTCTTGGAGAAGGTGGAGGCTACGGTGTCGTGCTTCACGCCGTCCCGGACCAGATCGTCCAGAGAGCCCATGCCAGACAGGGTGCTCTGATAGGCGTACCCGAAGTCGATGCTGA
>CACYWX010000122.1:0-8482 GCA_902778205.1 uncultured Ruminococcus sp.
GACTCTGCGGAGTCCGGGTCAGGGCGTTGCCCCGACACCCTACCACCTTTTGAAAAAGGTGGACCAAAACTTTTGGATTGTTTTGCGACAGCCCCTTTTCGTTTGGGTGGTTTGGGTCTGCCTTTACAGCGTGTCCAGCCCCAGAGCCTCTTCCAGCTGTTCCTGGGACATGAAGCCCATGGTCTTCTCCACTACCTCGCCGCCTTCGATGCGGAGGATGGTGGGGATGGCGGCGACCTCGTACTTCGCGGCCAGCTCCACCTCGTCGTCCACGTTGACCTTGCCGACCTTGATCTTGCCGTCAAACTTCTCGGCGATTTTGGCGATGACGGGAGCCAGCATTCTGCAGGGTCCGCACCAGGTAGCCCAGAAGTCCACCACGACGGGGAGCTCGGATTTCAGCACTTCTTCCTCGAAGTTCCGCGCGGTCAGAGTGATTTCAGCCATTGATCTATCTCCTTTGTTTTTGATACGGTTCCGGAGGCGGGTCTGTTTCTCCCGCCGTTTGTATTGTACCACACGGATCGCGGCGCGCGCAAGCACCCGGGGAACAATTCAAGAACAATTGACAGATTATTCACAATATTCGGAGTGAATACGGGCTTGCCGAACGGTCTGAAATAGTGTATAATATCAGAGTATCGCAATTTAGCCCGACGGGATCCTTGTTTTTATGATCGAAGCCGCATACAGATCGCTGTTCCGCATGGTCTATTTCCTTCCCTGGTCGGTGGCCCTTCTGGCTCCGGCCGTTGTTCTGCTGCTCCGGGGCGCCAACGTCTTTCTGCGGCCCAGGACCGACAGAGGACGGCGGATCTGCGGTGCGCTGTTCCTCGCCTGGGTGCTGGCGGCGGCGGCCTTTACGCTGCTGTTCCGGTCGGATTCCGGGCGGGAGCCGGTTTACGAGGCCTTCGCTTTCCTGCGGAAGTTCCTCGCCGGAGGGAATGCGGAGTTTCTGCGCTCCTTCTGGATGAACGTCCTGCTGTTCATTCCCGGCGGACTGCTCTTCGCCGGAGCCATGCGGGAGCGGGATCCCGACCGTCCGTTCGGCTCCGCCGTGCTGCGGCTGCTGGCGTCCACGGGGCTCTGCTTCCTGCTGTCCCTGGCCGTCGAGGCCGCACAGCTGACATTCAGCCTCGGCCGCTTCGAGACCGACGACATCATCGCGAATACCCTGGGGGGCTTCCTCGGGGCGTTCCCGGAGGCCGTGGCGGGGCTTTTCCTGGCGTTCCTGCGGTGGGAGCCCCGGAACCGCTTCCTCGCGAAGCTGGTGGAGCTGGCGAACCGGTACTGGCACGTGGTGTCCTATATCTTCTGGGGCGGCACCACCACCTTCGTCAACTGGCTGGTGTATTTCACCCTGGCGGAGGAGATCCACTATCTGGCGGCCAACGGCATCGCCTGGGTGGTGTCGGTGACCTTCTCCTTCCTCGCAAACCGGGCCTTCGTGTTCCGGAGCGGATCCCGCGGGCTCGCCATATTGAAGGAAGGGTTCCTCTTCGCGGCAAGCCGGCTGTTCTCCCTGGGACTGGAGACCGGACTCATGTGGGCCGGCGTTGAGCTTCTCCGGATTCCCCGGGGCATCGTGAAGGTAGCCGTTGCGGCAACGATCGCGGTGCTGAACTTCCTGGTGGGAAAATTCATCGTCTTCCGTAAAAAAACCGTCCCGGATTACGAGGATTTTTGAAAATCCCTCTTGACAAGGATGCCCATCCTGTATTATAATTATTCTTGTCTATCTGCGCGAGTAATGTGCCGGTGTGAAATCATTTCAAGATAAGGAGGTTCGAGATCATGCTCAGAACATATCAGCCCAAGAAGAGACAGAGAAGCAAAGAACACGGCTTCAGAAAGAGAATGGCGACCGCTGACGGCAGAAAGGTCCTGAAGAGGAGACGCGCGAAGGGTCGTGCCAGACTCACCCACTAATGAGAGAGAATGAATAGCCTCCGCGTTCTTCATGGATCCCGGAGGTTATACTTTTATGGTGGCATATGAAGTATCAGTCTCTCAAAGAAAACCATCTGTTCCGCATGACCTACCGCAAGGGCGGCCGGAAGTCCTCGGACACCGTGACGGTGTACGTGCTGAAGGACAAGGCCTCCTGGCTGCTGCGGAAACAGAATCCCATGAAGCAGACCGTCAACCGGGTCGGCATCTCAGCCTCAAAAAAAGTCGGAGGCGCGGTGCAGAGAAACCGGGCGAAGCGGGTGATCCGGGAAGCCCTCAGACAGATAGAAGCCGACACCGGACTCAAAAAGGGCTATCTCATCGTCATCACCCCCAAACCCGCGTGCACCGTCTGCAAAATGCAGGAGGTCAAAAATGACCTGACGCGCTGTCTGACCGCTCTGTCCATGATCCCCGGCGAAAAGCCGAAGGAGGAGGACGCGGCGGACACCGGCCGGGAATCATGAGACTCCTGACATTCGTAAAAGCCGTCCCGCGGACGATCGCTTCAAAAGCCGGGGCCGCACTTGGGGCCGCGCACAGGGGATTGTCGTTCCTCTGGTGCCTGCCCGTGCGGATCTACCGGAAATTCCTCTCCCCCCTGAAGGGGCATGGAACCTGCCGCTTCACCCCGACCTGTTCCCGGTATTTTCTCGACGCGGTGGCCGAATGGGGCATCCTCATCGGAACCGCCCTGGCGCTCTGGCGTCTGATCCGCTGCAACCCCTTTTCCGAGGGAGGATACGATCCCGTTCCCGCGCGGAGAGAGACGCTCCGAAGGCTGAGAGCCGTTTTCCGGAGGAGTCCTCCCGGAATCGGGCGGGACGCCGGGCGCGGAGAGAATTCAGAGACACGGGAGACGCGGATTCCGGAAGACGGGGACAACCCGCAATGACCACAATTCCCAACGGAGAATTCAATGGCACAGCTTTACGACATTATTTCAAAGCCCTTCGGCTTGCTGATGCAGGGTCTGTATTCGCTGACGGGCAACTACATGATCGCCATCTTCCTGTTTTCGCTCATCTGCGAGGTCATTCTGATCCCCATGGCGATCAAACAGCAGAAGAACCAGATCAAGCAGGCCTCCCTGGCGCCCCGCACCTACGCCATCCGGAAGAAATACGCCGGACGGAACGACCAGGCGACGCAGCAGAAGATGCAGAACGAGATCATGGACATGTACCAGGAGGAGCACTTCAATCCGGCCTCCGGGTGCGGCACGCTGCTCATCCAGTTCCCCATCATCATTCTGCTCTACAACGTCATCCGGAAGCCCCTGACGTTCATTTCCGGCGTGGCGTCCCAGGATCTGCTGGGCTTGGCCCAGAGATTCGGTCAGGAGAATGTGACGTCCGCCAACGGGGTGGATGAGATCGCGCTGATCGGACAGATCCGCGGCCAGGCGTCCTCCCTTGCCTCCCAGTTCCCCTCCCTCGCCGGAAAGGTGATCCCGGAGACCAAGGTAGGTCCCTTCGACCTCTCCCTGACGCCCACCATCAGCTTCCAGCCCTTCGACTGGCTGATGCTGATCCCGATCCTCACCTTCGTGGTGATGATCGTGTCCCAGAAGATCATGAAGCGGTACACCTACCAGGATCCCACTGTGGCGGAACAGCAGAACAACATCTCCATGAAGATCATGGAGTGGACCATGCCCCTGTTCTCCGTCTACATCGAGTTCCGGTTCGCGGCCGCCATCGGCATCTACTGGATCTTCCGCAACATTCTGCAGACGGTGGAGCGCATCGTCATTGCCAAGCTGTATCCCCTGCCGAAGTTCTCAGAGGAGGACTATAAGGAGGCGGAGCGTCAGGCGAACCTCTCGAACAAGCAGAAGAAGCGCGAGGAGAGAGAGGCGGATCCCAACCGGAAGCCCGTCCGCAGCCTGCACCACATCGACGACGAGGAGTACCTGGCCCGCCATCCCGAGCAGGTCACGGGAGGATCGGAGAACGCGGAAACCGCCGAAAAGACCGGAAAGGACGCGCCCGCTCCCCTGAAGGACGACTACGGAAAGAAGAAGTAATACTATTCTCATTCTAAAAAGCTGACTATATGGGTTTTGAATGCGAATCGCCTTGCGATGGACTCGCGTACAATAACTCTGATATGGTTGGATGGCTTTATTGGTGTGCCAAAGGTCAGGCTTTCCTGTATTGGCACTGCCTGCCCTATCCCCTTTTAAAGTTCTTTGCCAGGCTTTCTTGCAAGAAAGCCGCGCTTCCCTTTTTGCTTGAGATTAGTATCAGCACAACGAATCATATCATCGATTATCGAAGGAAAGGCATATGGCTGAAACATATCTGATCACAGCGAAGACCGTGGAGGAGGCCGTTTCCGTCGCCAAGCGCGAATACGAGGACGCCCGCCACGAGGTCTCCTACGAAATCGTCGAGATGCCGAAGAAGGGATTCCTCGGACTCGGCGCGAAGCCCGCGAAGATCAAGGTGACCGTCTCCAAGGTCATGACCGTGCAGTCCGAGCTCGGCTCCCTTGTGGCGGACATCAAGAACCTGAAGAATCTGACGGACCGCGACGGCCGCGACACCCGGAAGGAGAACGAGGCGAAGAAGCCTCAGGCCCCCCAGACCGAAGGAAACGGTCAGCAGAAGAAGGCTCAGAGCGGCCAGAACAATCAGAAGCAGCAGAACCAGAATCAGAAGCAGAACCAGAAGGCCCAGAACCAGGCCCAGAACGGCGGCCAGGCGAAGAAGCAGAACGGCCAGAACCAGCCTGCGGCCCAGAACCAGAACGGCCAGGCCCAGAAGCAGAAGGACCAGACCCCGAAGGATCAGGCCCAGCAGAAGCAGCAGAGCGGCCAGCCCCAGAAGCAGGGCCGTCAGAACCAGAACAGACAGAACCAGAATCAGAACCAGAACGCCCAGCCTCAGCAGAAGCAGCCCGCCAAGGAGCAGCGGAAGCCCGAGGCCGCCGAGCCCGTGACGGAAACCCGCGCCCCCGCTCAGGAAAAGACCCCCGTCCGGACCGAAGCGAAGCCCGCTCCCGTTCAGGAGAAGGTCCCCGCTGAGGTTCCCGTGACGGAGGAGCCGACCCCCGCCTTCGGGGAATCCACCGGATACCGCTCCGCCCTGGGCAATCAGGCCAAGCCCCAGCGCAGAAACCGCCAGCGCAGAAGCGCGAAGTCCGCTGAGGAGGCCTCCGTGGAAGCCACCGGCGTGACCGTATCTGCGCCCGTGGGCCTCACCGATTTCGTCAGCGAGCCCGCCGCCGAGGGAGCCTTCGGCCAGGACGACGGCAGAAGCTCCGGAAGCCGCATGAACAACGACGTGCGCCGGAAGAACCGTCAGCAGAAGGAAGCCGCGAAGCCTGCCGCTCCCGCCGCTCCGGCCGTGCCCGCTCCCGTGACGGAATCCGCCCCGTCCGAATCCGCTCCGTCCCGCAGACAGCGCGGCAGACGTCCCGCGAACATCCAGAAAGCGGTCAACGAGGATCTGGCCTCCCGTTATGACATCGCCGAAACCGACGAGGATTACGAGAAGCTGGACCGCCTGACCGCGGAGGCAGAACCGGCGCCCGTGGAGAATCCCGCGAAGGAAGCACCTGCCCCGGCGGAGGACCGCAGACGCGAAGCCATCACCCGCGAGGAGATGGACTACGCCCTGGAGTTCGCCAACACCCTGCTCCGGAACATGCAGCTGGACGCCCGCGCGGTTCCCGCCGAGTGCCCGGAGGGTGAGGAATTCGTTGTCACCGAGACGGCGGACGTCTACCCGAAGATCGACATCATCGGCTCCGAAACCGGCATCCTCATCGGTCATCACGGCGAGACCCTGGACTCCATCCAGTATCTCGTGAACCTCTCCGCCCTCCGGAAGACCAGATCCCGGGACGGCGACTACGTGAAGATCGTGGTGGACATCGAGAATTACCGCGAGAAGCGGGAAGAGACCCTGCGCACCCTGGCCAGACGCATGGCGGCGAGAGCGGTCCGCTACAAACGGAACGTGTTCCTCGAGCCCATGAACGCCTACGAGCGGCGGATCATCCACTCCGAGCTGCAGAGCTTTGAGAACGTGTCCACCCACTCCGTCGGCGCGGACCGGGACCGCAAGATCATCATCACCTACGAGGGACCCGACCGCGTTCCCGAAAAGACGCCGGCTCCGGAAGGACGCAGACGCCGCAGAGGCGAGGACGGGGAGGGCGTGAGCGAGACTCCCTCTGAGAAGACCCAGGAGAGATCCGAGGGCAGACGGAGACGCGGCTCCTCCGCCGAGGCCGTGACCGCCGAAACCGAGGAAAAGCGGGAACGCCGTCCGAGAAAGCCCAGCAAGATGCCCATCGAGCAGCTGACCGACTGGCTCCCTGACGCGGGTGCGCCCGAGGAAGGGGAAGCGTCCGGCGAGGAGGACGTCCTGCACGTCATGTCCGGCCTGAGAGAGACCTTCCGCGAGTCCGTGGAGGAGATCGACGAGGTCATGGCGGAGCCCGCCGAGGACTTTGAAGAACCGGAAGAACCCGAAGAGCCTGCTGAGACGGAAGAGCCTGAGGAGATCGAAGCTCCCGTCGAAGCCGGGGAACCGGCTGAAGAGCCCGTTGAGGAATCGGCGGAAGCTCCCGCTGAGACCGAGGAACCCGAAGAGGCCGAGATCCCCGGGGAGGAACCCGTCGAAGAGCCCACCGAAATCTCGTCGGTTGTCGAGGAAGCGGTCGAAGAAGCGGCGGAAGCGGTTTCCGAGACTGTGGAGGAGGCGGCTGAGAGCTTTGACGAAAAGGCCCAGGCGCTGACCGACATCATCGAGGCCATAGGCGAGGAGACTTCCGGCGAAGCGATCACCGTAGAAGAACCCGTCGAAGCGGATCCCGAACCGGAGTCCGGCGAAGCCGAATAAACCGGGATCATCCGGCACAGAAACCAACAGAAGGGGCTGTCCCATTTCTCCGCTGTCCGGAGCGATGGCGGCGGCCCCGTTTTTATACGAAAAGGAGAGGTCCGGATCATGACGGACATGCATTTCAGAACGGTCGCCGCCGTATCCACGCCCCGGGGCAAGGGCGGCATTGCGGTGATCCGCATCTCCGGGGACGATGCCTTCAGGGTGGCGGACCGGATGTTTTCTCCGGCCTCCGGGAAGGCGCTGTCGGACTGCGGGACCCGGCGGGCGGTGTTCGGCACGATCCTCGACGCCCGGGACGAGCCCGTGGACACGGGTCTGGCGGTGCTGTTCCGGGGACCGGCCTCCTTTACCGGGGAGGACGTCGCGGAGATCTCCTGCCACGGCGGACCGGCGGCTACGGAGGCGGTGCTTCTGTCGGCTCTGGCCCACGGAGCGGACGCCGCGGGACCGGGAGAATTCACCCGCCGGGCGTTTCTGAACGGAAAGCTGTCCCTGACGGAGGCGGAGGCCGTGGGCAGACTCATCGACGCCGACACGGAGGAGAGACTGGCCCTGTCCGCGGGAGGACTCCGGGGCAACGTGAGCCGCAGGATCGGGGAGATCTCCGCCGGAATGCTCACCACCATGACGGCCCTCTACGCCGCCATCGACTATCCGGAGGAGGACGTGGGGGACGAGGGCGAGCGGGAGATCGGAAACACGCTTCGGCGTTCGCTGGAGGAGGTCCGGGCGCTCCTGTCTACCTACCGGGTTGGAAGGGCCGTGGCGGACGGGGTGAAAACCGTGGTCTGCGGCCGTCCCAACGTGGGAAAAAGCTCCCTCTTCAACCTCATGACCGGGGAGGAATCCGCCATCGTGACGGACATCGCCGGGACCACCCGGGACATCCTCCGGGAGACGGTGTCCTTCGGCGGCGTGACCCTGCGTCTGGCCGATACGGCGGGCCTGCGGGGAGACACGGACGGCCGCGTGGAGGAGATCGGCGTGAACAGAGCCCGGCGGGAGATCGGAGAGGCGGAGCTGATCCTGGCGGTGTTCGACGGAAGCGAGCATCTGACAAAGGAGGACGGGGAGCTTCTGGACCTGCTGGAGAGCACGAAGGGGGACGCCGTGATCCTCGCGGTGGTCAACAAATCAGACCGGGGAATCGCACTGACCGGGGAGGAGCTCGGCCGGATCGACGGGGTATGCGGCTCCGGGCGGCGGATCGTCATGAGCGCGGCGTCCGAGAAAGGGGATGCTCTGGCCCAGGCTGTGCGGACCGCGTTCCGGGCCGGGGAGCTCGATCTGCGCCGGGACGCGGTGATCTGGGACGTGCGGCAGAGACAGGCGCTGGAGCATGCCCGGTCCGCGCTGGAGGCCGCCGTGGAAGCGGTTGAAGCGGGGGATCCCGTGGACTGCGTCTGCACCCTGGCGGAGGAGGCCATGGCCGCCCTGGACGAAACCGACGGCAGAAGCGTGGATCAGGGCATCGTGGACGAAATTTTCAAAAGGTTCTGCGTGGGGAAGTAATACCAATCTCAAGCTAAAAGGGAAACGCGGCTTCTTGAAAGGAAGCCCTAGGCATAAATGCCTGGCAAGAACTTTTATAATTTCCACTGGTGCAGCTCTCCTCTCAACATGCAGCACGGGGTAACGTGCAGCGCATTTTTTCAGCTTCTTTTTCACAC
>CACYWX010000122.1:8533-17289 GCA_902778205.1 uncultured Ruminococcus sp.
CTCTCAACATGCAGCACGGGGTAACGTGCAGCGCATTTTTTCAGCTTCTTTTTCACACTTCTTTGCAGATTGTCTTTTTAGACTGAGAATAGTATAAAAACAGGGCCGGCGCACATCTCCTTTCCGGGAGTTCATGCGTAAAGCCCTGTTCTGTTTTTTATTCCGATCCCTTTACCAGCGCGGCCAGCTCTTCTCCGTCGGTGAGCAGGTCCGCGGCGGCGCAGAAGGCGTTCACCGTCATGTCCCGGGGCAGGCCCAGCTTTACGGCGGCGGCGGCTCGCTTCTCCGACGCTCCGTCGGTGCCGTTCAGTCCCAGCTCGTACAGGAGCGCCTTCGTGACGGGGACCCGGTCCGGCCGTTCATCCGCGGACGGCTCCGGGACGCATTCCGGGTGGGCGGCGGCAAACCTTGCGAACACGTCGTACAGCACGTCGTTCGGCACGCCTTCCACGCCCAGGATCCCGGCCTTCGAGGGGGCGGATTTCCGGGGCTCCTTCCCGGGAATGGCGGGGGTGTAGAGGTCCCAGATCTTCAGGCCTGTCAGCATGCCCCGGAGATGGGAGCGGATCACCCGTCCCCCGCCGTCGCTGTCGGAGAGCAGGATCAGGCCGTTCTGCCCCAGCCGCCGGATCAGAGCGCGCTTTTCCCCGTCGTTGAAGACCGAGAAGCCGTTCGTCTGGATGATGAGGGCGTCCACCACCTGAGCCAGGCGCGCCTTGTCGTACTTCCCCTCCACCACCACGGGGACCGTCAGACGGATCCTCTCGCGCATGTCCCTCACCTCCCGCCGGTCCGGCCGGACGCCAGGGAGCAGATGAGCCGCTCGATGGGGGCGTAGCTGTCCGACGAGCCGCCCAGGCCGGATTTGAGTCTCCGATCCACGGCCAGGCAGAGCTCCAGGGCGTCGGCATAGCGGGCGGGGGAGGTTTTGGCGGCGGCCCTGTAGCAGAGACCGGCCCGATAGGCGTTCATCTTCATGGCGGCGGCAAAGTCGGAGAGATCCCGTCCGTCGGCGGAAAAGGCGGCGGCGGCGTAGAGATCGGATACGGACCGGGCGATCTGACCCATGATCAGAAGGGGCTCCTCCCGCTTGGCCATCTTCACCCGGAGCAGGCTCAGCGCCCCGGCCATGTCCCCGCTCATCATGCAGTTGGCCAGACCGAAGGCGTCGTCCTCGTCCGTGGCGGTTACGCAGGCCTTGGCGTCCTCCAGCGTGACGACGGGGGCGGCATGATCCCGCTCCGCGCGGACGGCGGCATAGGCGGCGGTCTTGGCCAGCTCTCCCGTGAGGCGGTACATGCTCTTCCCCGCGGTTTTCAGGATCCATTTAAAGACTTCCGGACCCGCGCAGAGACCGTATTCGGCGAAATGGCGCTCCATCCAGCGGGTGAGCTTTCCCTCCGGCTGATAGGGAAACTCCACGCATCTCATGAAGCGGTCCGCCTCCCGCAGAAAGGAGGAGGGAGCCTTCGCGGTTCCCGGATCGAAGCCGCCGGACACCGCTTTGACGACGATCACCGTGTCGGGGCCGGGATCTCCGACGTCCTTCAGAAAATCCAGCAGACGGTTCCGGCTCTTTCCGCCCTTTTTGCCGCCGTCCCGGTCTCCGTCCTGCTCTCCGGCGCCTTCCCCGTCGGAATCCGGATCGGCTTCCCGTCCGCGGGCCTTCAGGGAGTCCACGGAGGAGAAGGTCAGGGAGATGAACTTCTTCGGGCTCATCATGGGAGGAGCCAGCAGGGCGTCTTCCACGGCGGCCGCGTCGAATTCTCCGTCTCCGAACACGAATTCGAAGCAGTTGAAGGCGGAGAGGGAGGGGTCCGAGCCCACCGAATCCCGCTTCATGTCGGCGGCGCGGCGGTTTTTCATGAAGTCCTCGTCCCCGTAGAAGAAGTACATCCCGCCGGGGACGCCGTTTTTCAGCTCCTTTGCCAGCTCCGCTTCCTTGATCATGAAGAGAATCCTGCCTTTTGGGAAATGACGCCGGCTGTTTTCCGGAAAAGATACGGGAAAGGATGGAAAACTTCACATCCGCGGCGTATAATATGCTTATACGAATATTATACCCGAGGGGAACGGATTTGTCAATTCCCCCGGGGACGCGGGAGGACTTCATGGCGGCGAATATGCTGGATTATCTGGACTGGCGGGGGGATCTGACCTTCTCCGCCTCTCCCTTCTGCGAGGCGGATAACCTGATCCTCTGTATGCTGACCTTCGTGGACTTTTCCCCGGCGGTGTCCGCGGACGTTCTGGGAACTCCGGTGAAGCTCCCGGACGTCTGGGAGGCGGTGCGTGAGAAGTACCCGGAGGGGGAGAACTTCGGCGAGGTGATCCCCCGGCACGTCAACACGCTTTTCGAACGGGCGGCGGCGTCCGTGCGGTTCCGGGACGTGTACGCGGCGGCCTTCCGGAACGTGATCGAGGAGGATCAGGTGACCCAGTTCGCGGCGGTGACCTTCATCCTGCCGGACGATTCCCTGTTTATCGCCTTCCGGGGCACGGACGACACGCTGGTGGGCTGGCAGGAGGATTTCCACCTGAGCTTTACCCGGCCGGTCCGGGCCCAGCAGCTGGCGGCGGACTACGCGGGCGAGGTGGCGTCGGTGTACAGCGGCCCCATCCGCACGGGCGGTCATTCCAAGGGCGGGAATCTGGCGGTGTACGCGGCGGCCTTCTGCCCGGAGCATGTCCGGCGGCGGATCCTGACGGCCTACAGCAACGACGGTCCCGGGTTCCTGACGGAGATCATCGAGAGTCCGGAGTTCCGGGAGGCCGAGCCGAAGATCGTCACCTACGTGCCCCAGTCCTCCGTGGTGGGAATGCTGCTGGGCCACAACGAGTCCTATCAGGTCATCGAAAGCACGGAGCAGAACGGGATCTGGCAGCACGACCCCTTCTCCTGGACGATCCGGGGACCGTCCTTCGTCCATCTGGGAGGACTCTCCCCGGACGGACGGCGGCACAACGCGGCGCTGGCAGAATGGCTGGAGGGGATCACGCCCGAGGAGAGACGGCGGTTCACGGACACGGTGTTCGGCCTGCTGGAATCCACGGGAGCCAAGACCCTGAGCGACCTGTCCACGGACCGGCTCCAGAAGCTGGGGACCATGGCGAAATCCTATACGGAGCTGGACAGGGAATCCCGGGACAACCTGAATTTCTTCCTCCGAAAGCTGGTCGAGGTCAATATCCGCGCCGCGATGGAGTGAGGAGCGCTGCCTTTTCCGGCGCCCTCTCAGAGGGAACTGTCAGCTAATACTATTCTCAGTCTAAAAGGCTAACTTCATGGGTTTTGAACGCTTCATGTAGGAGGCGAATCGCCTTGCGATGAGCTCGCGTACAATAACTCTGATAGGTGTACCGAAGGTTCAGCTTCACTTTACCGGTACAGCCTAACCTTTTCCCCCCATGAAGTTCTTTGCCAGGCTTTCTCCGAAAGAAAGCCGCGTTTTCCCTTTTTGCTTGAGATTAGTATAAGCTGACTGAGGGAGAGTCCTTGAACGGACACCGCTTCGAAAGAAGGGGCAGAGGAGAATCAAAAAGACTCTCCCTCCGTCCCGGCCAGGCCGCGTCACCTCCCTCTGAGAGGGAGGCAGATTGCTTTTCCGTCACCCCATGACAGTAAGCCCAACGATTCGATCCGAAAGGATTTTCCTATGAAAGACAACCGTTTCAAGCTGGTGGCCCCGTACAAGCCCACGGGGGATCAGCCCGAAGCCATCGAAAAGCTGACGGCGGGACTGGAAAGCGGCATGCGCTGGCAGACCCTTCTGGGCGTCACCGGCTCCGGCAAGACCTTTACCATGGCCAACGTCATCGCCAACCTCAACCGCCCCACGCTGGTGCTGTCCCACAACAAGACCCTGGCGGCCCAGCTCTGCACGGAGTTCCGGGAGTTTTTCCCGGAGAACGCGGTGGAGTACTTCGTGTCCTACTACGACTACTATCAGCCCGAGGCCTATATCCCCGGCAAGGATATGTACATCGAGAAGGACGCCCTCATCAACGACGAGATCGACAAGCTGCGCCATTCCGCCACCTCCGCCCTGTTCGAGCGGCGGGACGTGATCATCGTGTCCTCGGTGTCCTGCATCTACTCCCTGGGTCCTCCGGAGGAGTACGCGGGGCAGATCGTGGGCGTCCGTCCGGGCATGGAGATCACCATGACGGAGCTCATGGGAAAGCTGGTGTCCATCGCCTACGAGCGGAACGACGTGAACTTCGTCCGGGACAAGTTCCGGGTGAGAGGGGATACGCTGGAGATCTACCCCGCCGGATATACGGACCGGGCGATCCGGGTGGAGTTCTTCGGGGACGAGATCGACCGGGTGTCCGAGGTGTCCCCGCTGACCGGCGAGATCTTCGAGGTCCTGAATTACGCCGCCATTTATCCCGCCACCCACTATATGGTGGACCCCGCCATGCGGGAGAGGGCCTTCCGGGAGATCGAGGAGGAAATGACCGAGCGGGCCGAATGGTTCCGGTCCCAGGACAGGCTGCTGGAAGCCCAGCGCATCGAGGAGCGGACCCGGTACGACCTGGAGATGCTCCGGGAGGTGGGCTTCTGCTCCGGCATCGAGAACTATTCCCGGGTGTTCGCGGGACGGGAGNNCTACTTCCCGAAGGACTACATCATGTTCATCGACGAGAGCCACGTGACGATCCCGCAGGTGCGGGGCATGAGCGGCGGCGACCGGGCCAGAAAGACCAATCTGGTGGAGTACGGCTTCCGCCTGCCCTCGGCCTTCGACAACCGGCCCCTGTTTTTCGAGGAGTTCGAGTCCAAGCTGAATCAGGTGGTGACCGTCTCCGCCACGCCCGCCGAGTTCGAGGAGGAAAAGGCGGAGCAGGTGGTGGAGCAGATCATCCGCCCCACGGGACTGGTGGACCCCGAGGTGGAGGTGCGGCCCGTGGAGACCCAGGTGGACGACCTGATCGGGGAGATACGGGAGCGCACGTCCCGGGGCGAGCGGGTGCTGGTCACCACGCTGACGCGGAAAATGGCGGAGGACCTGGCCGAATATCTGGACGAGCAGGGGATCCGGGTGAAGTACATCCACCACAACATCGAGACCATGGAGCGGATGGAGCTGATCCGGAACCTCAGACTGGGCCTCTTCGACGTGCTGGTGGGCATCAACCTGCTGAGAGAGGGCATCGACCTGCCGGAGGTGACGCTGGTGGGCATCCTGGACGCGGACAAGGAGGGGCTCTTCCGCTCGGCCCGGTCCCTGATCCAGATGATCGGACGGGCGGCCAGAAACGCGGACGGCAAGGTGATCCTCTACGCCGACAAGATCACCGACTCCATGCGGCAGGCCATCGACGAGACGGAGCGCCGCCGGGCCATTCAGATCGCTTACAACCAGGCCCACGGCATCACGCCGAAGACCATCGAAAAGCGTGTGGGGGACCTGATCCAGATCGGCGCGTCGGAGGAGAACCGGAACAAGCGCGGGCGGAGGGAGAAGCCGAAGAACGGCACGACTCTCCCGGGAGAAGCCGCCGCAAAGGGAAAAGCCTCCCCGGCCCAGGAGCTGGAGCGGCTGAAAGCGGAAATGCTTCAGTGCGCCAAGGAGCTGCGCTTCGAGGAGGCGGCGTTCCTCCGGGACAAGATCCGGGAAATGGAGAAGAACGCCAAATAAATGCGGAAAAAATGCCGGACAGGTATGCGGAAACATACCGATCCGGCATTTTATACTATAGCAATACTCAGAATTAGCTACACTATGTCCAACAATTAGTTTTTGATCGAACTTTTTCCAAAAAGTTCGTGGGGTGTCGGGGCAACGCCCTGATGCCGACTGGGTTTCATCTTTGATGAAACCCGGCAGAGCGATAAAG
Organism: uncultured Ruminococcus sp.; assembly: GCA_902778205.1. GTDB lineage: Bacteria > Bacillota > Clostridia > Oscillospirales > CAG-272 > UMGS1696. The sequence goes on from CACYWX010000122.1 coordinate 14,378, forward strand.
GAGAAAAGAACAACGTTCACCTTGATTGTGCGAGTATTTGAGCGGATTGCTATAATCTCAATCGAAAAGGGAAAAACGGCTTTTCGAAAGGAAGCCCGGAGCGGTATCGGACAGGTCAGCCTTCCTTCACCTTCACCGTCTGTCCCCACGCCCGGCGTCCGGCGCGGTCGATCACCTCAACCCGCACGAAGGATTCCCGGCCGGTGAGAGCGAATTCCCCGTGGGTCAGCGGCGCGTCTCCGGCAGCGTTGTCGGAGCGGTGCCCGGTCCAGGCCGTGTCGGTGAAGTAGACCGCCGTCTTCACGCCGTCCTCCGCCGGACAGTCCACGGATACGATCCCCGCGTCCGGATCGAAGGACACCGCCATCCGGGGACCCTGGGAGGAATAGAAGTCCCCCCGGCGCATGGCGGGAAGCAGGGCGTCCTCCGCGCATTCCTCCGCCTTCACCCAGATGAAGCTGCGGCACTCGTCCCCCTCGTACCAGTGGCAGTCGTCCACGGCGGCGGTCTTCCAGAACACGCCCCGGGCCGCCAAGAGATCCACGGTTTCCCCGGAATCGGGGCGGCAGTTTCTCGGCAGGTCGGAGGTGGAGTTGAAGATCTCCGTGTAGTCCACGTCCCGGAGCGGGAGCAGCTGATCCGGGCTGTTCATGGACCAGGCCGGGTGCGCCAGATCCGCCAGTCCTCCCGCCGCGTGGATCTTGTCGATGCAGCTCTGGGGCGTGTCCTGACGGGTGACGCCGGGATCGCCCCGGTACCCGATGCCGACGATGTGGTAGATGCCCTCCTGAACGGTCCGTCCGAAGTCGTATTCCGTGCCGGAAAGAAGGAGCATGCCGCTCTCGTGGACCCGGGTTTCCGAGATCTTCCAGTGGTCGGTGAGGCTCAGAAAGTCGTAGCCGTTTTTGCGGAACAGAGCGATGCAGTCCTCGGGGGAGATACGGCCGTCGGAATTTGTGGTGTGCGTGTGGAGGTTGCCCTTGAACCAGCGCGCGCCGGTGGAATCGATGTACATGGTGGGTGAGGATCTCCTTTTTATTCAGGCTTCAGCGCCGAGAGAGCGGCGGCCGCCTCTTCGGACAGGGGCATGAAGGGCTCGCGGCATTCTCCGTAGTCCATGCCGTTCAGCTTCAGAAGCAGCTTGCAGGAGGGCAGAACGCCGTATTTCAGCACCTCCGCGATGACGGCGTTGGCCGCGGACTGGTATTTCAGCGCGCCCCGGGCGTCGTTCTGCATGTAGGCGTTGTAGACGGAGAGGATGGTCTTCGGCTGGACGTTGTAGGTGGTGCCGATCCCGCCGTCCGCGCCCGCCGCCAGTCCGGAGAGGAGCATCTCGTCGGAGCCGTTGTAGAACACCTTGTCCGGGAACGCCGAACGGATCCGCTCCAGCTGGAAGAAGTCGGAGGCGGTGAACTTCATGCCGCCCACGTTCGGGATGGAGAGGATCTCGGAGAGCTGATCCGTGGACAGGGTGGTGCCGGTCAGGGCGGGGATGTTGTAGATGATGACGGGCAGGGAGGTTTCCGCCGCCAGCCGCTCGTAATAGTGCTTCACCTCGCGGAAGCCGTACTTGTAGTACAGGGGCGTCACGGAGGAGACGGCGTGGGCGCCGCATTTCTCCGCGTGCCGGGCCAGTTCCAGACTGCCGGCCGTGGAGGTGGTGCCCACGTGGGCGATGACGGTGAGGCGGTCCCCCACGGAGTCCATGACGGTCTCCAGCAGGACCTTCCGCTCCTCCTGGGTCATGAGGATCATTTCGCCGCTGGATCCGCCCACGTACAGGCCGTGAACGCCCTCGTCGGCCAGATGCTTCGTCAGGGCGGCCACCTTCGCGGTGTCCACGCCGGTTTCGTTGAAGGCGGTCATCAGGGCGGGCATGATGCCGCAGAGCTTTTTGTCTTTCATAGCTGCCTCCGTTTCGTCATATCATGCGGTGGTTCCGTGTCCGCCGGTATTGTACCACACGCGGCGGGCAAAGTCAAGCGGAGCGGGCGTCGGTTTCGTCTCCCCCGGAGCTGTCCTCCGCGCATCCGGCCAGCAGTCCCGCCGTAAGCAGACCGGCCAGCAGGGCGGAGAGGGCGCGTCTGACATCGTGTTTCATAGGTGCCTCCTGAATTCATCGGAGTTTCTTTGTCATGATCATACCATAAACCGCCCGGTTTGTGAAGGTTTTTCGGAAAAAACGGCAAAAAATCCGGGGCCCCGGATCAGGAGGGAGAGACCTCCTCCCCGTCCCGGAGCAGACGCGCCGCCCCGAGAAGGATGTAGGGGAACTGGCTCCGGGGCAGATCGAAGCGGTACCCCTCCGACATGAACCGCGCGCCGAAGCCGTGGTCCGCCGCCAGCTCGCAGAACGACCGGGCGGACATGAGGCGGCACCGCACGGGACTTCCCCGCCGTTCCCTCTCCCGGAGCATGTCCTCCGGAGTCAGGTAAACCACCAGCAGACGCTCGGCGAGGACGCGGCCCGGGAAGGGCTCGATCCGCGCGTTCACCGCCGCCGGGACGATTTTGCCCCGGAGCCGGACGGGAAGCGCCTCGTCCCGGAAGATCTCCGCTGCCAGCATCCCGCATCCGTGGGCGGAGGCGCGGCAGAGAAGCTCAGTCAGCTCGGCGCACCGGCCGATGTAGCTGTCGTCGGGCTTGAAGGTCTTGCCGGATCTCTGCTGCTTTTCCGTGGGGAAGAGATTCTCCCGGTCACTCCGCATGGAGATCACCTCAGTCAGACCGGGAACGGGATCGAAGGAGAAAGAGACGTGTTTTTCCATGGTTTTTTTCCTTTCCGCGCTGTTATGCGCTTTCATGGTTGTTTCATACTATTCTCAACCTAAAAAGACAATCTGTCAAAGATGTGCAAAAAACAAAGTCAGAAAAAGTGCACTGCACGTTACCCCGTGCTGCACGAAGAGAAG
>CACYWX010000123.1 GCA_902778205.1 uncultured Ruminococcus sp.
CACCAGCTCGTCGAAGTCCTCGCCGTTTTTTTTTTTTTTTATAAGCTCCGCGGCGCGGCTTTCGTTCTCTGCATCGCTTTTGCCGTTGTCCGCGGGCACCAGGATCTGTTTGATCCGCACGAATTCCGGTCCGGCCACGGCTTCCTCGAGGGCGGCCGCGTCGGAGGGGATCTCCCCGTTCTCCACCATCTTCGCCATGAGCTCCTCCGCCAGGATGTCGTTCCGGAGGATGAAGCGGTAGACGCCGTCCGTCATGTTGTGGGAGCGGAGATAGGCGTCGAAGGCCTCGTAGTCGCCGTCGGCGGTGTCCTCATACACGTCCTTCATGGCGGCGTCCACGGCGTCGGTCACGTAGGTGTCATCCGGGCTGATGCCGTACTGCTTCGCCAGGGACAGGGTGGCGTAGAGACGGGTGACGGTTTCGGCGGTGTTCTCCTTCAGATGCTCCAGAAGGGCAGGACCCTCCGCGCTTTCCCACACGTCCGGGGAATGGGAGGCCTCGTAATCCGCTCTGTAATTCAGCGCCACGTACCGGTACAGCTCCAGGGGGACCTCGAAGCCGTCCACCGTCATGACCGCCGACCGTTCGAGATCGGAGCTCTCCAGCGCCTTCGCTCCCTTGTTTCCGCAGGAAAACAGGCCAAAGAGGCAGCACAGGGCCAGAAGCAGAGCCGGGAGTCTCTTGCGGGACCGGCCGGAGAGAATGGGTCCGCGGGTTCGCGTCATGGGGAAAACCTCTTCTTCCATTGATATAATCATACAGGATAATCATAGCAGAAGATCGTGAAATCGATATGAACAAAAGGGACTCCAAACGTGAACAACGGCGGGCCGCTCCGGTTTTCCGAAATACGGTTGCAATCCGGCTCCGGGTGTGCTATAATACAGGTGACAGATCAGGATCGGAGCAGGTGCGGACATGGATGATTTTACCCAGCGGGTGAGTCTCGCGAAGCTGGCTAAGGACAACGGGCTGAACGTGGTCTACACGCCGGAGGACCCTCAGAACATCATGATCAGCTCGACGGACGTGAACCGTCCCGGCCTGGTGCTGGGCGCGGGCTTTTTCGATCATTTCGAGCCCCGCCGGATCCAGGTGATCGGAAACGCCGAGGCCATGTATCTGAAGAAGCAGACGGAGGAGCTGAAGCGGGAGCGGCTGACGGACTTTCTGCGCCATCATCCCGCCGCCGTGGTGGTGACCCACCGGAACGAGATCGATCCCGCGCTTCTGGAGCTGGCGGGCTATTTCGAGGTGCCGGTGCTGTCCACCACGGAGAACACCAGCGACTTCATGGCCACGCTGATCTCCTATCTGCACGTGCAGCTGGCTCCCCAGATCACCCGGCACGGGGTTCTGGTGGAGGTTTACGGCGAGGGCATCCTCATTACGGGCGACTCCGGCGTGGGCAAGAGCGAAACCGCCATCGAGCTCATCAAGCGTGGTCACCGACTCATCGCCGACGACGCGGTGGAGCTGCGAAAGGTATCCTCCCAGACCATCGTAGGCCGGGCTCCCGACATTATCCGCTACTACGTGGAGCTGCGCGGCATCGGCGTGGTGGACGTGCGCCGGCTCTTCGGCATGGGCTCCGTGAAGGAGACGGAAAAGGTGGACATGATCATCAACCTGGAGCCGTGGGTGCAGGGCAAGATGTACGACCGCATGGGGCTGGAGACGGAATACACAGACATCATGGGCATCATGATCCCCTCCACCACCATCCCAGTGAAGCCCGGGCGCAACCTGGCCATCGTGCTGGAGATCGCCGCCATGAACAACCGGCAGAAGAAGATGGGCTACAACACGGCGGAGGAATTCAACCGGAAGCTGATGGAATCCATGGGTGCGGACGACAGCGCGCTCATGTGAGGACGGGATTTTCGGAAAATCGGCGGGGTGTCGGAGGATGCTCCGCTTTTTTGTCGAATTGTGCGGAAAACGGGGCCGCGCGGACCCCGCTCCCTGTGAAAAGGTGAGATTCTTCCCGCAGGCGGCCCACAGCTCTTGCAATGAATCCCGGGCTGTGGTATAATCGTATCCGCGGAAAGACTTGATCAGAGCGTCTTTTCAACAGAGTAGGCATCGCGGCGTCAAGTGCCGTCGGAACGGGGAGTTGTCCGGCGGACGAAAGCGGAAGCTGCGGTCACGATGCCGCATCCCGCTGTCATTCAAAGAGCGAATACTCTCATAAATGTGCGGGTGGCAGTTTTGTTTTTCCGCAGATCATTTATGGGGGTTTTGATTTATGAAGAAGCAGAAGAGGATCCCGCTGAGGCCCATGGTGGTCTGCGCCATGCTGACCGCGCTGGCGGTGGTGCTGGACCGGTTCGTGCCAGCCCTGTTCACGGACACCTACAAGATCACCTTCACCTTCGTCCCCGTCGTGACGGCGGCGGTTCTGTACGGACCGCCGGGAGGCGCGGCGGTATGGGGGCTGGCGGATCTGATCGGGGCGGTGCTGTTCCCCCGGGGTGTGTATTTTCCGGGGTTCACAGTGACCTCCGCCGTCAAGGGCGCGCTCTACGGCTGGTATCTGCACCGGGAGGGAGCGAGGTTCTTCCCCCATGTGGTGATCCCCACGGCGGTGAACAATTTCGTGATCGGTCTGGCGATAGACACCCTGTGGATCGCCATCCTGTACAGCAGCAAGACCTACTGGGGCTATTTCGTCGGGCGGATCCCGCAGTTTGTCGCCATCACGGCGATGAATCTGGTGCTGATCCCTCTGATCATGAAGTTCTGCCGGGAACTGAAAAAGCAAGTGAAGCTGTGAGGCGGATATGACGTACGAGGAAGCGCTTTCATACATTCATTCCGTGGACTGGAAGGGAAGCCGTCCGGGGCTGGAGCGGATCTCGGAGCTGTGTGAGAAGCTGGGCCATCCGGAGCGGGACCTGACCTTCGTCCACGTGGCGGGCACCAACGGCAAGGGCTCCGTCTCCGCCATGCTGGATTCGATCCTGCGGGCGGCGGGATACCGGGCGGGCCTCTTCACCTCCCCCTATATCGAGCGGTTCAACGAGCGGATCCGGCTCTGTGGGGAGGACATCTCCGACGAGGATCTGGCCCGGGATACGGAGACCGTCATGCGGTGCGCAAAGGAGATGGAGGACAGCCCCACGGAGTTCGAGCTGATCACGGCCATAGCCTTCGTGTACTACCGCCGGATGGGATGTGACTGCGTGGTGCTGGAATGCGGACTGGGAGGGCGGCTGGACTCCACCAACGTCATCACGACGCCCGTTCTTTCCGTCATCACCGGCATCGCCCTGGACCACTGCGCCATTCTGGGGGACACCACGGAGAAGATCGCGGCGGAAAAGGCCGGGATCGTCAAGCCCGGGGTGCCCGTTCTGCTGGGGGAGGCGGACGAGGGAGCCGCGGCGGTGATCCGGAATAAGGCGGAGGAGGCGGGGAGTCCCTTCGTCCGGGTGGATTACAGCCGGATCTCGGACGTGCGGGCTTCTCTGACGGGCACGTCCTTCCGCTTCGGGGAGGAGGAGGTCTCAACCGCTCTGACCGGAGTCTATCAGTCCCGCAACGCGGCCCTTGTGCTGACGGCGGTGGATCTGATCCGGAAGGCCGGATTCCATCTGAGTCCCGAGGCCGTGCGGGAGGGGCTCTGCCGGGTCCGCTGGAAGGCGCGGTTCGAGGTCCTGAGGCAAAAGGATCCCCTTCTGATTTACGACGGGGCCCACAATCCCCAGGGTATCGCCGGAGCCGCCGAGAACATCCGGACCCTGCTCTCCCCCCTGACGGAGGACGGCCGGGTGGGACTGCTCATGGGCGTCATGGCGGACAAGGATCACAGGGACATGATCCGGACCCTGTCGGAATACGCGGCCTTCGCCGTGACGGTCCGGCCCGACAACGCCCGCTCCCTCGATCCGGAGAGGGCGGCGGAGGAATTCCGGGCGTGCGGCGCGGAGGCTGAGAGCTTCGACGATCTGAACGAGGCGGTCCGGCGTGCGGCGGAGCGGGCAAGGGAGCGGGGGATCCCCCTCATCTGCCTGGGCTCCCTCTATATGTACGCGGACGTGAAGCGCGCGGTCCTGCGGCTCGGCGTGTGAGGATCCGAAGACAGAACCCGGCGAACCGGGCAGGGAAGGAGGACGCATGAAAAAAAGAATATGGGCGGTCCTTCTTCTGGCGCTGTGGACGCTCTGCTCCTGCCGCCTGCTGGATCAGCTGGGATTTGACACCTACGACTACATGGGCGAGGAGATCCAGAGGACCCTCCCTGCGGACGGACCCGAGGCCTCGCGGCTGACGGACCTCTTGACCATGCTCATCACGGATTCGGACGACCTGCCCACCTTCACGGGCATGAGCGAGGCCATTCGGGAGTACCGGGACACGGTGCTGACCTACATGCTGTCCACCGGATACCTGAAGTACTCCGGCAACACCGCCCTCATCGAGGAGGCGGAACGGGCCTATCCGGAGTTTCACATCACCCAGGTGATCCCGGAGGGAGAGTTCGAGTCCGTCATGTACGAGATCTTCGGCGGGGATGTAAAGATCACCCACCGGGACGGGGAGCGGTTCCAGTATCTTTCCCGGGTGGGGGCCTACGTGACCACGCTCATGCCCGAGACCGCCCAGTACCGCCCGAAGATCACCGATCTGAAGGAGACGGAGAAGACCTACCGGGTGCGGTTCCGGGTGATCCCCGTGGGAGAGACCGGAAGCGACGGCACCATGTCCCCGGAATACTTCGCCCTGATCATCAAGCGGGAGGACGGGACCCGCTACATCAAGCGTCTCCAGAGCACCGCGGACCTGGACGGCGGGCAGACCGGCTTCTTCCGCAAGGAAAGCGGGAAATAAATAAACAACCCGGGCGTTCGGCTGCTTCCCGGAATGGGAAGGACGAGCGTCCGGGTTTTGTTATGTCCGGAAACCGGAATGCTTATTATTTCTCCTTCAGAACCGGCATTGTACCGCCGACGGCGGAGACGGTCTTCGGATGCTTCAGCAGGTACCAGACCAGGATCGTGCCGCAAATGCCGCAGGCAATCAGCTCGCCCGCTCCGACCTGCAGAGCCAGGAGTCCGTACATGCTCCACTCCATGTCGGGGAAGAACAGGATCAGCACGGCGGGAACGATCAGGGCGTTGGAGAGAATGGTGGGGACGGAGCTGAGATACGGCAGCTTCCGAATGGCATAGCAGAGGAGCACGCCGATGAGGGAGGCCAGGGTGCCGAAGGCGATGTCGAAGGGATTGCCGCTTCCGAACAGCAGATTGGTGATGAGGCATCCCACCGTCACGCCCGGAATGGCGGCGACGGTGAAGACCGGCAGAACGCACAGCGCCTCGGAGATCCGGCACTGGATGGCTCCGGAGCAGAGTCCCAGCAGCTGGGAGACCCAGGACAGGGCCACGTACATGGCGGCGATCATGGCGGCGGCGGTGAGGAAGCGCGTCCTGCGGCTCAGGGGGATTTTCCTGTTAGACATGATGACAGATCCTTTCGTGAAGATGAGGGAGCGCGGAGAGCTTATCGGGCGCGGAGAACGGCGGTGTTCCCCCACCGGGCCAGCGTTTCGACGGACGTGAAGCCGCCCGCCAGCAGAGCCTCCGTCTCGTGGGGGATCGTCAGGGGCGTGTCGAAGTGGCAGAACACACCGTCGGGGATGCCGTTCTCCCTTCGGAGCTGTTCGTTTTCCGCGAAGCACCGGTCCTCCCAGGCCTGATCCGGTGCGAAATAATCGGTCAGGACGAAGATTCCGCCGGGCTTCAGGGAGTCCTTCAGCTTTTTGTAGAGGGGGATCTTCCGCTCCTTCTCGAAGTGGTGCAGGGACATGACGGACACGGCGGCGTCGTAGACCGAGATCCCGAAGGGCTCGTCAAAATAGGACCCGAGGATCACCTGAACGGCCCGGTCCGCGTGCTTCTTCAGAAGCTGATCTGTCAGCTCCCGGGACAGATCGATGCCCGTGACGGCGGCGGAGGGATTGCGCTCGAAATAGCGGTCCAGCTCCAGCCCTGTGCCGCACCCCAGATCCAGAAGCTCCGCGCCGGGACTGTCGGGAAGAAGCGAGGCGGTCACGGCATACATCTCATGCGCACCGTCCACGCAGGCAAACTGGTGCTCCTCGTAGCCGTCCGCACGGCGGTCAAAGAATTCACCCATGGGTTCAAGGGTCTTGCTCGGCATGATTTCCTCCGTTTTCCGATCATTTGTGTGTTGAGGAGACCGCGCAGCCGGCCTCTCAGTTCTTCAGTGACTGCATGGGAGCCGGGATCCTGCCGCCGCGCCGGATGAACTTCTCGGAGGAGCGGTCGTTGTGCAGGGCCATGATGGGACCGGAGCCGAAGAGACCGCCGAATTCCAGCTCCTCGCCGGCCTGCCGTCCGATGGCGGGGATCACCCGGACCGCGGTGGTCTTGGAGTTCACCATGCCGATGGCCGCCTCGTCCGCGATGATGGCGGAGATGGTGGAGGCGGGGGTGTCGCCGGGAATGACGATCATGTCCAGGCCTACGGAGCAGACCGCCGTCATGGCCTCCAGCTTCTCGATGGAGAGGTCGCGGGAACGCGCCGCCTCGATCATGCCCGCGTCCTCGGACACCGGGATGAACGCGCCGGAGAGACCGCCCACGTGGGAGGACGCCATGACGCCGCCCTTCTTCACCGCGTCGTTCAACAGGGCCAGAGCCGCCGTGGTGCCGTGGGCTCCGCAGACCTCGATGCCCATCTCCTCGATGATATGGGCCACGGAGTCGCCGACCGCCGGCGTGGGAGCCAGGGACAGGTCCACGATGCCGAAGGGGACGCCCAGACGCTTCGATGCCTCGGTGCCCACCAGCTGGCCCATGCGGGTGATTTTGAAGGCGGTCTTCTTGATGACGTCGGAGACCTCGGTGAGATCCCCGTCGGGGCATTTGGCCAGGGCGGAACGCACCGCGCCGGGACCGGAGACGCCCACGTTGATCTCGCAGTCAGGCTCTCCCACGCCGTGGAACGCGCCCGCCATGAAGGGGTTGTCCTCCGGGGCGTTGCAGAACACCACGATCTTGGCCGCGCCCATGCAGTTCTTGTCCGCCGTGCGCTTCGCCGCTTCGAGGATCACCTCGCCCATGAGGCCCACGGCGTCCATGTTGATGCCGGCCTTCGTGGAGCCGATGTTGACGGAGGAGCAGACCTGATCGGTTTCGGCGAGAGCCTCCGGGATGGACCGGATCAGCTCCCGCTCTCCCGCGGCGAAGCCCTTCTGGACCAGCGCGGAATAGCCGCCCACGTAGTTGACGCCCACGGCCTTCGCAGCCCGGTCCAGGGTCTTTGCATATAGGACGGGATCCCCGCCGGACACCGCCGCCAGCATGGAGACCGGCGTGACGGAGAGGCGCTTGTTGATGATCGGGATGCCGTAGGTCCGCTCGATCTCCTCTCCCACGGGCACCAGCCGCTCCGCCAGCCGGGTGATCTTGTCGTAGACCTTGGTGCAGGAGCGGGCGATATCCGCGTCGGCGCAGGACAGCAGGGAAATGCCCATGGTGATGGTGCGCACGTCCAGGTTCTCCTGGTCGATCATGCGGATGGTTTCGAGAATGTCGGTTGCGTTGAACATGGGATCCTCCTCAGATGCGGTGCATGGAGTTGAAGATGTCCTCGTGCATGGTGAGGATCTTCATGCCGATGTCTGCGCCCAGCTTGTCCAGGGCGTTCTGCAGGGCGGAGAAGGAATCGTTCAGGTCGGAAATGTCCAGCACCATGATCATGGTGAACATTTCTGAGAGGACGGACTGGGTGACGTCCAGGATATTGGCGTTGTGCTCCGCGCACACGGAGGCGACTCTGGCGAGGATGCCCACGGTATCCCGCCCGATGACGGTGACGACTGCTTTCATATGGCTACGCTCCTTTACTGCGTTAAGGAAGGAAACGCTTCGCGTTTCCGGATTATATGACCCTGCGCGGGTCGGGCGTCGGGAGGGACACCATCTCTGGCCGAAGGTGCCCCTCCCGAGGGTCCCCCTTGGCCATATAGCATAAGCTGACAGCACGGTTTGTCAACCGATCATGACTGGACACCCCGCGCTTCGCGGCGAAACATGGCGGCAGCGATGGCGCGAGCCCGATTCGGAAACTGAATGGTCCTGCGATCGCAACGCGCTTCCATTGCACGGCCGCGTCTGTGTGGAGTCGGAACACATAGTCAGCGCCGCGGATGACCGATCTTCGGACAGATGAATGAATCACGGCTTGTTTACAGGCGTATTTGCAACTGCGCGTATGCGCTTCATTTCATTATATCATATCTTCCCCGGGAAAGCAAGACGGAAAAGGTCTGCGCCGGCAAAAAAAGCCCGCCGTGGGCCGGGATTTCTCCACGGGCGGGCGGCGGGCAGGCTTGATGAAAAATCAGTCTCCGTACATCTTGTTGATCTGCTTGGGGGCGTTCTTGGTGAGGCTCTTCTCGATCTTCTTGAAGGCGGAGGCGATGTTGACGTTGTTGG
>CACYWX010000124.1 GCA_902778205.1 uncultured Ruminococcus sp.
ATCCCGGACTTCATCGAGCCGGGCACCAACCTCATCGCCTGCCGGGACGAGCTGTGATATTAAGGGGGACGCGGCTTTCTTGCAAGAAAGCCTGGCAAAGAACTTCTGAATGGAGGCAGAGGACAAGCTATACCAATACAGTTCAACCGAAACCTTGACACACCAATATAGCTGTCCAACCTTATCAGAGAACTTGTACGCGAGCTGAAACCAAACGTTGCGGGAATCCCTTATGGGGGATTCTCGGGGGTGGGGCGGTTCCTGTTGACTGAGGATCGATTGAATCCCCACCCCTTTTGCTTACTGTGTTTCGCGCTCAAAACCCATGAAGTCATCTTTCCGGCTGTGAACAGTATGACATGACAACCGGCGGCACTTGCATGACGCTGAAAGCACGGATACTGAAAAAAGGCCCCGAACGGCCTTTTTTCGTTTATCGTACTGTTGGTTTTCCTCTGAAGTGATGCAAACATGAGCCGTATACGGGGGCCTTCATCATGCTGCCCCGTTTTCAATGCGTGAAAAACAGTGACAACATCACCACGGAGGGAGAAGCCACAACAAAGTGCAGCCGGAAACCGGTGAAAACCCGCTTCCGGGATGGAAAAGCTTCAATCAGCCTTCCCCCCTTGGCGGGGAAGGTGGCCCAAAGGGCCGGATGAGGGGGAAAAAACGGCTCCTGATCGCTGTATTTTCAGGTTGAAACAGTATCGAATACACATTTCACCCGGGCAGGGGACTCAGCCCGGAGAGATCGCCCACCCAGGCGGACGCCGCCTCGAAATCCTCCAGCTGCTTTTCATCGGACACGGCGGAGATGGGGATGGCGGGAAGGCCTGAATTCAGCACGTACGCCAGGGACAGGGCTCCCAGGGACACGCCGCTCTCAGCGGACAGCTCTCTCAGCCGCTCCATGACCGCCCGGTCGGAGGGTCCCGCCTTCTCCGGAGGGATCCTGCCGTCCGCCAGCTTGGAATAGAATCCTCCTCCCGCCGCCGCGAAGGCCAGAAGGGGCATCCCCTCCTCCGCGAACAGCTTCTTCAGGGACCGACCGGTGGTGACCATGCCGTCGGGGGCTTCCCTTTCTCCTCCCGCGTCCGCTGTGAGACACTCCGCATGCAGGCTCCATTCGTCGGACACGCCGATCATGACCCCGCGCCAGTCCTCCCCCAGATAGTCCAGCGCGGCGCGGATCCTATCGGCCTTATAGTTGGAGAAACCGAACCGGGAAACCTTCCCCTCCTTCACCATGTCCCAGAGGAAATCCACGATCACCCGGATGTCCGTATCCGGATTGTCCCGGTGGGTGAGATAAACGGGGATCGTGTCCAGCCCCAGGGACCGGCGGGACTGTTCCAGATCCGCCATGGCCGAGGCCCGGTTCACCCGGCTCACATCATGGGCATCCGGCGCGTAGTGGCAGCATTTGGACGTGACGATCATATCGGTGATCCCCCGCGCCTTCAGCCACCGGCCCACGGTCCGCTCCGACTCATTGAGCCCGGAGGGAGACCACCGTCCGTATACGTTGGCCGTGTCCAGGAACCGCCCGCCCATGGCGTAATACCGGTCCAGGATGGCGAAGGACTTGTCATCGCCGTAACCGCCGCCGAACCGGGCCGTCCCCAGGCACACGGCGGACAGATCAAAGGGCGCGCCCTCAAATCGGATTCCTCGGATCATACAAACCTCCCCGTACTTCTTCGATTGGATGAAAAAAAGGGGAAACGCAGAGCGCGCGTCCCCTTTTGCTTTATTTTGGTCAATATCTCTGCTGATTGCCGTTGTTCTGATTCTTGCCCACGTTGAGCATCTTCAGAATCTCGTTGAAGTCCTCGTCGGTGATGGGAGCCTCGTCGTCGTTCGCGGGCTTCTTTTCCGCCTGGGGCTTCGGAGCGGACGCCGGCTTGTTGACGTTCACCTGCTTGGCTCCGTCCGGGGTCTTGCGTCCGGAGGCGACGGGGTGAATGGTCTCGCGTCTGGAGAAGGTCTTGTCCGCCTCGTTCTTGTTCTGGAAGCCGGTGGCGATGATGGTCACCTTCATGGTGTCCTCGAGGTTCTCGTCAAAGGCAGCGCCCCAGATGACGTTGGCGTCCTCGGCGGCTTCGGAGGAGATCAGGTCGGAACAGACGGTGATGTCGTCCAGGCTGATGTCCGGAGAAGCGGTGATGCTGATGAGCACGCCCTTGGAGCCGGTGATGGTGGTCTCAAGCAGGGGGCTGGTGATGGCGGCCTTGGCGGATTCCACGGCCTTGTCCTTGCCGGAGGCCTCGCCGATGCCCATGTGGGCGTATCCGGCGTCCTGCATGACGGAGGTCACGTCCGCGAAGTCCAGGTTGATGAACTCGGGGATGTTGATCAGCTCGGAGATGCTCTTGACGCCGTGGTTCAGCACGTCGTCCGCCACCTGGAAGGCGTTCATCAGGGTGATCTTTTCCGCCACGTCCTTCAGCTTCTCGTTGGGGATGATGATCAGGCTGTCCACGAACTCCTTCAGCTTCTCGATGCCCGCCTCGGCCTGCTCCATGCGCTTCTTCTGCTCGAAGGCGAAGGGCTTGGTCACGATGCCGACGGTGAGAATGCCCAGGCTCTTGGCGATCCGCGCCACGATGGGAGCCGCGCCCGTGCCGGTACCGCCGCCCATGCCCGCGGTGACAAAGACCATATCCGCACCCTCAAGAGCCGCAGTGATGGCCTCTTCGCTCTCCTCGGCCGCCTTGGCGCCCACTTCGGGATTGGAGCCCGCGCCGTGTCCCTTGGTGATTTTTTCGCCGATGGGAATGCGGACGTCCGCGTTGGACTTGTTCAGAGCCTGCAGGTCCGTGTTGATGGCGATGAATTCAACGCCCTTGATGGAGTTGGTCATGCGGTTGACCGCGTTATTGCCGCCGCCGCCCACGCCGATTACCTTTATATTAACGCCGCTCTCGTAGTTATCGTCGATTTCGAATGCCGGCATGAAGATGCCCTCCTTCTGCAAATACAGTTCCGATTATGGAAACTCACACTATGTTAATGTATATAATACACTACGGCGCGTTTTTTTTCAAGGGGTTTTGAGAATTTTCCGCAAAATTTTTGCATTTGGACTCACCCTTCCGCCCGGGCCGCCGAGAAATCGTAGATCACCGTCACGGGATCCACCGCGGTCAGGTCGAAGGAGGCCGGGATCCCCTCCGCCAGCTGTCCGGACACGATGATCTCGTAGGCCATTCTCAGCTTGGCGGTCATGTCGCTTTCTCCCGCGCACTTCAGATCGTACAATCCGCACGCCTTCATGCGGATCTCGTATTCGCCGGTCAGGTCGATCTCGTCAAGGAGCCCGTTCGTCATCAGATCGGAGCCGAGAGCCGCCGTCAGAACGCTTCGGATATACCGCTCGGAGCGCTCCCCGGCAAACACCAGCGGACGGCCAGCCACGGACTTGTCCACCGGAGGCAGGATCAGCTCCACCAGGCCCTCCGTATCGGCCTTCGACGGATCGGACACCACCTCCAGGACCTTCAGGTTCTCCGACAGGATCACCGTATCGCCCCAGATGTCGGCGCAGTACCGGGCATGCTCGTCCGTCAGCGCGACGTTCACGCTCGTCAGCCCTTTTCTTGTGACCTCCGCGGACCGGATCCACGGCAGGCGGAAGGTGATGCTGTTCTCGGCACGGGCCGTCCGGAAGGAATAGAGGTTGTCCCCCGTCCGGATTCCGGATACCGCGGCCACCTGCTCCGCCGTATACAGCTCGGTCCCGGCCACGTCCACGGTTTCCACCACGAAGAGGGTCTTGTACACCACGCCCGCGACCAGGGCCAGGATCGAGGTCAGGATCAGGGCGGTGAAGAACATGTGGCGGTATTCCCTGGCTCTCTGCCGGGCCGCCGCATCCTTCTTCACCTGCCGGACCTCTTCCCTCCCCTTCTCCTCCGGGGAGGTGAACACGTCGGCGAACCATTCGGGCCGGATGCGGCTGCGCTTCTCACCCACGGCCTCCCCTCCCTCGGGCGCGCTGGGACGGTAGGTATAGACGCCTCCGTCCTCCCGGGAGAACGCCGCGGCTCTGGCTCTTGCTCCCTCTCCGGAGCCAGAATCGGAGCCGGACGGCGCGGAGGTTTTGCCCACGGTCCAGGCGTCGGTGCGGGTGCTGTAGCGGTCCCCGAACCACGCCGTATCGGTTATGGGTCTCTTCTTCCTCCGCGGGATGGCCTGGGCGCGGTTCTTCTCCTCGGTGACCAGAGGGCGGGAGGGAGACGAGGCGGGATCCCGGGCGGCCTCCACGGCGCGGCGGTGTCCCTCGTCGGCAAAGGTACCCCGGTAGGGCTGTTCCCGGGACGGATTGTCCGCGGAAACGCCCACGCCGTATTCCCGGCTCATTTCCCGTTCCTTTTCGTCCTGCGTGCACACGCGGTCGTAGACGAAAAGCAGGCCGGAATCCTTTGCGCGGCGTCTGTTGCTCATGTTGTCTCCCTTCCGGTCCGGTCCGCCCGGAGCCCTGGTCGTTCGCAGCCCGTCAGCTCTTCTTTTTGTCCGCGACGAGCTTCAAGAGGTCGTTGTAAATCAGTTTGTTGGAATCCGGTACGGCAAAGCGCCGGATGTTCTCCCGTCTTGCCTCGGCGATCCTCTCCCCCTCGGGGGACAGAAGCCGGGCCACCTCCTCCACCAGAGGCTTCGCGCCGTCGGTCAGATCCTTTTCCTCGAAGAGGGCGGCGGCGTCCGCGTCGGCCAGGACCTTGGCGTTCTTGTACTGGTGGTTCTCCGCCACGTTGGGGGAGGGGATGAAGATGGCGGACTTGCCGGTGATGGCCAGCTCGGAAACGGTCATGGCGCCCGCCCGGTTGATGGTCAGGTCCGCCGCGGCCATTTTCATCGGCATGTCGTAGATGTACTCCACCAGCTCGATGTTCTCGCATTTGTCCAGCCCCATCTCCCGGAACTGGGATCCGCAGAGCTCCCGCTCGATGGCGCCGGTGGCGTGGATGTGGTACACCTCCGGGTGCTTCGCGGTGAACTCCCTCATGACGCAGAGGACCGCGTCGTTGACCTTTTCCGCCCCCATGGAGCCCGCGTAGGACAAAAGGATGTACTTGTACCGGTCCGGGATCCCCAGCTTCGCCCGGGCCTCCTCCCGCGTCATGGAGTTGAAGCCGCCCAGGATCGGGTTGCCCACCTTCATGAGCTTGGCACGGTCGCAGGTCAGGCTCTCGCCGGTCTTCTCGAAGTTCAGGTAGATGCGGTCCACGTGCTTCTGCAGCATCTTGACCGCCACGCCGGCGATGGCGTTGGACTCGTGCAGGGCGGTGGCGATCCCCATGTCGGAGGCCGCCTTCACCACGGGCCAGCAGACGTAGCCGCCGGTGCCCACCACCAGATCGGGCTTGAACTCCTCGATGATCTTCCGGGCCTTGAGCGGGGAGGTGGCCGCCAGATACGCCGCCTTCAGGTTGGCCGGCGAGATGGAGCGGCGGAGCCCCTGGACCTCCACGTAGTAGAGGGGATAGCCCGCCTTCGGCACCAGCTTGTTCTCGATGCCCTTCTTCGTGCCCACGTAGGCGATGACCGCCTCCGGATCGTTCTGCTGAATGGTATTGGCAATGGCGAGCGCGGGATTCACGTGTCCTCCCGTTCCGCCGCCTGTCATCAGTACGCGCATGTTTCTGCCCCCGTTGATGTGATAATCCGACATAAATCTGAACTCATTCTGAAAGGGAAACGCGGCTTCTTGCAAGAAGCCTGGCAAGAACTTACAAAATGGGATGGAAAAAGCTGAATGAACTTCATGCAGCTTTTGCCTTGGCACACCAATACAGTCATCCAACCTTATCAGTGTTATCGTACGCGAGCTCACGGCAAAGCCGTTCGCCTTCTACATAATGCGCTCAAAACCCATTCAGTCTGTTGTCATGAAACGGCAGCTGTCTCAGTCCAGACCCGCTCTCCGTCTCATATCCGCCTCCTCCAGCTCCGCCCGGCTCCTGTAGTCGTGCTGGGAGATCCGGAGCAGGAGGCCCACCTCGTACATCTGCATGATGAGGGAGGAGCCGCCGTAGGAAAAGAACGGAAGGGATATGCCGGTATTCATATAGGTGGTGTCCACCACCATGTGGCCGATGATCTGCACCGCGAAATGGGTGGTGATCCCGAAGGCGGTCAGCATGGAGAAGGAATCCTTCGCGCGGGACGCCACCCGGTAGCCCCGCCACAGAAAGGAGAAGAACAGAACGATCAGCACCGCCGCGCCCACGAAGCCGAACTCCTCGCACCAGATGGCGAAGATGAAGTCCGTATGGGCCGCGCCCAGGTAGCTGTACTTCTGCCGGCTCTGTCCCACGCCCACGCCGAAGAGACCTCCCGAGCCCACGGCGTACAGGCTCTGCATGGACTGCCAGCGGTCGGAGTCCGGGGAGAAGATCCTGGTGAACCGGTCCCGGGCGTAGGGAACGATGACGATGTACGCCACCGCCGCCACGGCCAGCAGCGCCACGATGGTCACCGGAGCCCACCAGGGACGGCATTTGCGGTCCCCCATCACAAGGATCATGAACAGGCCGATCAGGCCGATTATCATGGTGCCCGACAGGTGGCGTCCGATGATGACCAGGCCGCAGGACACGCCCACCAGAAGCCCCGGCAGAACCACGTTGTAGAGGTACTGGGATCCGGGGGAGACGGCGTCGGCCATGCGCTTCTTCATGACGTCGGCGTACATGGCCAGAAGCATGACCTCGCCGATCTTCATGATCTCCGAGGGCTGGATGGTGACCGGCACGCCGGGGATCTGGATCCAGCGCTGGGCCTGACCCTCCGAAATACCCACGGAGCTCTTCAGCACGATCAGAAGACAGACCGCCGCGAAGGTCCAGACGCCGATGGGGATCAGCCGCCGCATGACGCGGTGCTCGTAGGGGATCTTCCAGCCGAGGACCATCATGATGAGTCCCAGCACCACGAAGATGCCCTGCCGGACGGCGTAGTACAGGGCCCCGTAATCCTTCCGGACCGCCAGGGGATAGCTGGCGCTGAGCACGGTGATGGACCCGAGGGACAAGAGGACCATGACCAGGATCAGAAGAGGACGGTCCACGCCGCTCTTCACCCGGACGATACCTCTCTGCCAGGCACTTTCCTGCCGCTCCTGCTGCTTCCACCGGGTCAGCTTCCGATCCTCGTACCGCTCGATGGTCCTCTGCTCCCTCCCCGCCGTTCTTTCTCCGCCCGGCACGGCGAGACCGCGGCCCGCGTTCAGTCCGGCGGCCTGAGAAGGAGTCCTTCGTTCCGCTCCGCCCCTGCCGTCCGTACTCCGGGAGGAGCCGGACCGGTAGGTGTTTCCGCTCCGCGCTCCGGCGTCCGGATAAACCGGGCGGTTCCGGTCCTGTGTCCGGGCGGGCGGATTCTGCGGGCTCCGGCGCACCTGATCCCGGGATCCGTTCCCGGAGTACGCCGCCATTTCCTCCGGAGTCCGGCGCGCGCGGGACACTTCGCCCCGATAGGGATTGGGTTCGTTCATGCGCCGCCTCCGTTCCGATTGATCTTGAATCGATTCATGTTTCCGGGACCGTCACCGGAGTCCCCAGACCAGGGACACCGCGGACAGCACCGCCGTCACCACGGACGCCACCGCCACGATCTTCACCTCCGACCAGCCCAGCTGCTCGAAGTGATGGTGGATGGGTGCCATTTTGAAAAGCCGCTTTCCGTGGGTCAGCTTGAAGTATCCCACCTGCAGCATGACCGACACAGTCTCGAGGATGTACCAGAAGCCGAACACGATCACAAGGAGGGGATTCTCCAGCATGAACGCGCCGCCCACCACCAGTCCGCCGAGGAACAGGGAGCCCGTATCCCCCATGAACACCCGGGCGGGATAGAAATTATACACCAGAAAACCGGCGCACCCGCCGATCAGCACCGCCCCGAGGATCAGGGGGGACAGATCCGGACCTGCTCCGCCCGCGAAATACGCGGAGGCCGCGAAGAACACGCCCGCGATCAGGGTCACGCTGGAGCAGAGTCCGTCGATGCCGTCCGTCAGATTCACGGAATTCATGACGCCCACCAGCAGCAGCAGGGCGATCACGTAGTAGAAGATGCCGAAGTTCACGCTCTTCCCGACGAAGGGGAAATAGATCTCCGTCATGGGAGGCAGGCCCTCCGCCCGGCGCACCATGGCCATGCCGAACAGGTAGAGCCCGGCGGCCAGCACCTGCAGGAGGAATTTCTGCGGGGCGGTCAGGCCCTCGTTCTGCTTCTTCCTCAGCTTGGCGCTGTCGTCGATCATGCCGATGAGTCCGCCGCAGAGTCCGAAGAACAGGGTGAACACCAGGGGCAGGCTCGCCCGCACTCCGTCCGTGACGGCGATGTACGCGCATCCCGCGATGCCGGTCAGGACCGCCGGAATGATGAAGGCAATGCCGCCCATGGTGGGGGTGCCCTCCTTGCTCTTGTGCCAGCGGGGACCGATGTCCAGGATGAACACTAAGACCATCGCCGCGATGAAAATCAGACTCTCCTGCATGGATGTTGTACTTCCTTAACCTGTATTCTTTCCTCAGACGGGAGGATTCCCTCCCCGGATCACTTTCTCTTCTTCGCCTTCCGCTTCTTCATGCACTCGATGACCCGTTCGGCGGCGACGGCGCGGCTGGCCTTCACCAGAAGGATGTCACCGGGCTCCAGGGCTCCGAGGATCATGTCCGCCATGCCCTGCACGTCCCGGGTGTCCAGGCAGACGAAGACGTTCTCCGCCCGGATCCCCTTCTTGATGGCCGCCTCCGCCACGATGTCCGCGGTCATGCCGAAGCAGAAGAGCTTCTGCACGCCCATCTGCGCCACATACTGGCCGATCTGGTCATGCATGAGCCGGGAGTATTCGCCCAGCTCCAGCATATCGCCCAGAAGAGCGGTGGGACGCGCGCCTTTCTCCCCGGCCATGGCCACCAGCACGTCTATGGCGGCCCGCATGGATTCGGGAGAGGCGTTGTAGCAGTCGTCGATGACGGTGATGCCGCCCACGTCGTAGATCTTCTGCCGCATGTCCGCGCCCACGAAGTTCTTCAGCCCCCGGCGGATGGCGTCGTCCGTCATGCCCAGAAGGACGCCCACGGCGTAGGCCGCCAGGGAGTTATAGACGTTGTGGCGGCCCAGGGCAGGCACCTCCACGTTGGTGACGGCCTTGTTCGCGTAGATCAGGTCGTAGACGATGCCGTCGGGCTTCTGACGGATGTTCACCGCCCGGAAGTCGCCGGTGTGGTTGTAGACGCTCATGAGGCGGGGCTTTTTCGGCAGCTTCTCAGCCTCCGCCGCCAGAAGGGGTTCGTCCGCGTTCAGCAGCAGGATCCCATCCTCCGGCATGCCGAGGCGGATCTCCATCTTGGCCCGGCAGATGTTCTCCCGGGTCCCTAGGGAAGCCAGGTGGGAGGTGCCGATATTGGTCACCAGGGCGATGTCGGGCCGGGCGATTTTCGACATGGTCTCGATCTCGCCCAGATTGCTCATGCCCATCTCCAGCACCGCAACCTCGTCCCGGGGACCGATGCCGAAGACGGTCAGGGGAAGGCCGATGACGCTGTTGTAGTTGCCCTGGGTCTTGTAGGCCCGGAATCCCGCCGAAGCCACGGCGTAGATGAATTCCTTGGTGGTGGTCTTTCCCACGGAGCCGGTCACCGCCACGAATTTTGCCTTCGTGTGGTTCCGGTATTCCGCCGCCAGCCGTCCGAGGGCCGCCACGGTGTCCTCCACCAGAACGGCGGCAAAGGGCTTTCCGGAGGCCGCGGCGCCGTCCGGCACGAACTGGCAGAGGAAGCAGGAGGAGCCCGCCTCCAGCGCCTGCGGAATGAAGTCGTTGCCGTCGTTCCGCTCGCCCTTGATGGCGGCGAACAGGATCCCGGCTCCGGCTTCCCGGGAGTCGATGGCCACTCCGGTGACCGCCTCCCCGCCGTCCGCGCCTCCGTACAGCGCCAGCTTTCCACCCACAATCACGGCAATCTCCGCCGGCGTATACGTCCTCAGCTTCAGTTCCACGCTCATGTCGCTCTTCCCCGCTCTTTCCCGTTCCGCAGACGCCGCACGGCGGAGCCCGCCTCAAATTCAATGATTCAGATCCCGTCCGGATGATTCTCCCGATCCTCCCCCTGCCCGCCGGACGTCTCCCGGGCGGAGGAACCGTATGTCTCAAGCGCTTCGGCCGCCACCGCTTCCTCGTCGAAGGGTTCCCTGCCGTCCGCCGTGATCTCGTATTTTTCGTGGCCCTTTCCCAGAAGCAGGACCGTTCCGTCCCGGGGAGCGGATCCCACGGCGTACCGGATGGCCCTCGCCCGGTCCGGAATGACCGCGCAGGGACCGTGCCCACGGAAGCCGGCGAGTATGTCCCGGAAAATGGCGTCCGGATCCTCGCTCCGGGGATTGTCGGAGGTGACCACCGTTTCGTCCGCCAGCCGCTCCGCGATCTGAGCCATGAGGGGCCTTTTGCTCCGGTCCCGGTCCCCCCCGCAGCCGAACACCACGGTGAGCCGCCCCGGAGAGAATTCACGAACCGCCGTCAGGACCGCCTCCATGGCGTCCGGCGTATGGGCGTAGTCGATGAACACCGCCGGTTTTTCCGCGCCGTCCCGGACTCTCACCCGGATCAGCCGTCCGTCCGCGCCCCGGAAGCCTGCCACGGCATCCCGCACCACCGCCGGATCCGCTCCGGTCAGAAGAGCCGCCGCGGAGGCCAGCATGGTGTTGTAGACGGAATACCGCCCCGGCATGGGAGTCCTGACCCGGAAGGCTGCCCTGCCCGAGAAGAACAGGTACTCCATCCCCTCCGGCCCCAGGGACCGGATCCGACGGGCCGTCACGTCGCCGCGCCGTTTTCCCGCCGTCCGTCTCATGCCCGCGGACCTCTCATCGCCGGCGGAGCAGAGGATCGTGTCCGTCTCCGGGAACATGGAGGGCAGCCGGACGAGCCACCGGTCGTCCCCGTTGATGACGGCCCGGGGGACGCCCTTCATGAGGGAGGCCTTCGCGTGGAAGTAATCCTCCATGGTCCGGTGAAAATCCAGGTGCTCCGGCGAGAGATTGGTAAACACGGCGATGTCCGGCACCACGGCCGCCGTCTTTTTCAGGGCCAGGGACTGGGAGGACGCCTCGAAGAGGAACGCCCCGCACCCGGCATCCCGCATGGTCCGCGCCGCCGTGAAGAAGTACTCGGGATCCGGCGTCGTCATGGCCCCGGGGATGTCGGAAACCGAAGAGCCTCCGTTGTCCCCCAGGTCCACGGGCACGCCGCCGGCCTCGCACCGCACGGTGGTGACGACTCCGGTTTTCCGCCCTGCCGCCCGGAGGATCTCCGACAGCAGAAGGGTCACCGTGGTCTTCCCGGCGGTCCCGGTGACGGCGATTTTCAGCATCCCGTCCGCCGGCCGTCCGGTGTAATTGTTCCAGAGAAGGGATTCGGCCAGGCGGGTGTCCGGCGTCAGGAGCATCTTCTCCTCCGGCACCCCGGGAACGGGACGCTCGCCGAGAATATATGCCGCGCCCGCCGCCAGAGCCTCAGCCGCCGCGTCGTGTCCGTCCCGCCTCGTCCCCTTCAGACAGACGAAGAGGCAGCCGGGGCACGCGCGTCTCGAATCAGAGCGGATCCCCAGGATCTCCCCCTCCCCGAAATCCCGGGGAAGCGGAGAGGTCAGGGGAACGCCCTCGAACAGCTTGTCGTTTCGCATGGATTCCTCCCGGAGATGGAATGGTGTTTCACGTCTCTTTCGGAATCCTTTGCTTTCAATATCAATCCATTATCAGTCCGTGCCGTCCAGGTGGCGCAGCTCGATCACCACCACGCTGCCCCGGGTCACCACGGAATCCGCCGCCGGGGTCTGCCGGATGACGGTGGCCGTGGAGCCGTTGACGGAGCCGGAATAGGTGACGTTCAGGCCCGCGTTCAGGGCGGCCGCGTTGGCGTCGTAGGCCGTCATGCCCATGAGGTCGGGCACGGTGACGGTGTTCTCCGGACGCTCGCTTCCCGTATACAGGATCAGTAGCCCCGTGCCGGAGGAGATCTTTGAGCCGGGCTCCGGAACCTGCGCGGACACCGTTTCGCCCTCGCCCACGATCTCGTATTTCACACCCCGTCCGTTCAGGTCGTTGACGGCGTTCTCCACCCGGCTTCCCACGTAGTTGGTCAGAGTCACGTCCCGGGCCGCCATCTCTTCCGCCGTGAACTGGGGCTCCACGCCCAGATACGGGAGAACATAGGACAACAGGCTCGAAATATAGGGAGCCGCCACCACGCCGCCGTAGGGCACCGATTCCATGGGCTTGTCGACCATGATCAGCGCGGAGATCTTCGGATCGTCCGCCGGTGCGTAGGCCACGGTGGAGCCCACCCGGTAGGGGGTGTTCCCGAACTCGTCGAATTCGTCCTTCTTTTCGGAGGTGCCCGTCTTGGCCGCCACCCGGTAGCCCTTGACATAGGCGTTCTTGGCAGCGCCGTCCGTGTCCACGCCCTCCTCCAGGATCTCGCCGATGTGCTCGCAGGTGGCGGTGGATACGACCTGACGCACGATCTCGGTCTCATAGGACTGGATCACGTTGCCGTCGTCGTCCACCACCTCCTTCAGAAGGTGGGGCGTCATCAGGTATCCGCCGCTGGCCACCGCCGTGATGGCGCGCAGCTGCTGGATGGGCGTCGTCCGGAAGGTCTGGCCGAAGGAATACACCGCCAGGGACACGTTGGAGAAGTCCCGGTAAGGCGCGTACACCGTGAAGCTCTCGCCGGGCAGATCGATGCCGGTCCGTCCGCCGTAGCCGAAGGCCAGGAAGTAGTCATAGAAGGTCTCCCGCCCGATGCGCTCCGCCACCTGCATCAGCGTCGGATTGCAGGACTGCTGCAGGCCGTAGCGGAAGGTGACGGTGCCGTGGCCGGAGGTCTCGGCGCATTTGATGGGATGGGGCCAGCCCTCCACCATGTAGTAGCCCGGGCAGGTGAAGTAGTCGTTGTCGCTGACCACGCCCTCGTCGAAGGCCATGGAGGTGGTCACCACCTTGAAGGTGGAGCCGGGCTCGTAGGTCTCGCTGACGCACTTGTTGTTCCACATGGTCAACAGCAGCTGGTTATAGGCCGCCATGTACTCGTCGGAGCCCTCGGCGTACCCGGTGGCCTCCAGCTCCGCCATGGAGTAGGGATCCAGCACCGACGGCGTGTTGCAGTTGAAGGAGGGATATACGGCCATGGCCAGCACGCCCGCCGTCTCCGTGTCCATGACGATGCCGCAGACGCGCGCCGCCGCCCCGGACTCGACGAAGGTCTTTTCCAGCTGGTTCTCCAGCTCGTACTGGATGTACATATCCAGGGTGGTGACAATGTTGTAGCCGTTGGTGGCCTCGATCATCCGCTCGTACTCAAAGGGCATGTCGTTGTTCTGGGCGTCCTGGGCCAGGATATAGCGGCCCGAGGTCCCCTCCAGCACGTTGTTGTAGTACCGCTCCAGCCCGTAGACCCCCACTCCCTCGGAGTTGGTGAAGCCGATGACGTGACAGGCCAGGCTCTCCTTGGGGTAGTACCGCTTGGAGGACGCCTCGAAGTAGATCTCGTCTCTGAGGCCGAATTTGGCGATGAAGCTCTCGATGCGGTCCGCGATGTCCTGCTCCACCTCGCGCTCCACCACCTCGTAGTACCGCTCGGTCTTCCGGGCTTTCTCCAGGATGAAGGACCGGTCCCGCTTGGGCAGATAGGCGGACAGCACGTCGGCGATGATCTCGTCCAGATCGTCTCCGCTGCAGAACAGCTCGTAGTCGGAATCCTCCCAGACGTAGTGTACGTCGTTTTTGGGATCACTGTCGGCGTTCTTCTTTTCGTTGGCCTGCATGGTGACCAGAATGTCGTGGGGAGACAGGATGACGTTGTAGACCGTCTTGTTGGCCGCCAGGATATTGCCGTTGCGGTCCGTGATGTTGCCGCGTTCGGGATTGATGGTGGTGTCCCTGGTCAGCTGGTTCAGCACCCGGGATTCGTAATAGTCGTGATCCGCGATCTGAAGCTTGGCGAGCCGTCCCACCACCACCACGGCCGCCAGCAGGAAGAAGGCGAAGGTCATGTAGATCCGCTTCGTGGTGATGCGGTCGATCCGGTTGTATTCTTGATTCATGGATGCTCCGCCGGGAGGTCCGCTCCCGGATCAGGACGGAAGGTTCTCTGTCCGTCAGTGTATGTGCCCGTGCCGGAAGGTATGCCTCCGGACCGGACTGTCGAAAACGAACGGGCTGCCTTGCCGGTTGGGGCTGCAGCCCGTCGTATGGATTTCGTCGGTGATGGGCCTATCTGAAGCGGTCGAAAAACCGGCTCACGGACTTGCCCAGGGAGGAGAACAGCACGCCGCCGGCCTGAGCGGAATCGTCTCCCTCCGCCTCCAGGATCTCGATGCGCTCGCCGCCGGAGACGGAGACGAACCGCCGCTGCATGGAATCCTCCTCCGCCATCCCCAGCTCGCCCACGGCGATGCTCCGGATGTTGCGGATGTCGTTCTTCTCGTCCA
>CACYWX010000125.1 GCA_902778205.1 uncultured Ruminococcus sp.
TTGCGATTTTCGCGCCGTACAGCCTTCTGATCCTGCGTTCCGAATAGGTCGCCATAATGCCCTCCTTTTTTTCTTTTCTTTCTCGTTTCGCTCAATCGTCCTTCACGAACACAAGCTCCAGCCACCAGCCGGCTTTCACCGCTTCGACGCTTCCGTTCTCGGTTGAGGTGGAGTAGAGATCGTACACCTGTTCCCCGTTCTCGTCGCGCGTGAAGAACGAGATATGGAGCGTTTCCCTGCCCCGGGAACGGTCCTTCCATACGCTCGTCGTAGATCCGGAGAACGATGCGTCGCCGGATATGGTACTGCTTGTGGTGTCGCCGGACGCATGCCCGTCCGTATAGGTATCGGCTCCGGACGCGCTTCCCCGGATCACGGCGGTGCCCTTTTCCGTTTTCGCGTCGTATTTTCCGCTCAGCTCAAAGCTCAGGGTGCGGCTCCCGTTCATCTCCGTTCACTCGACGGGATCCGGGTCGAATTCCTCGTCCCCCATCGGGATCGCGGAGCTGACCGAGTTCACCGGGATCGACGTGGATCCCGATCCGCTTCCCGAAGCCGCGAAGGTCCCGTCCTTCTCCATTCTCAGCTTCGTATCCCGGAAAATCGACTCCATGATCGCGCCGGATTGATCCAGGGCAAAGGCGCTGCCCCCGTGGTCGTCGATGCCCGCAAGGCTCCAGGTCTCGGCATCCTCCTTCGTCTCGGGCAGGATCGGGACCTTGATGTCCTTTATGTTCCGCCTCGACGAGGGAATATTGACCAGGGAGGACCCGTTGGTGCAGGAATTCGGGTCGGCCTTCATCACGACGCCGGTGAAATCCGCATTTGCCCGCACAGTTCCCGCGGACGCCCTCATAGGCCGGATCGTTGAGCACCACATACTCGGGGATCTGACGGGTGTATTCGTACAGGAAGCAGTCGTACGCCCCTTCCTCGATGGTGCGCGGATTCTGAAGGATCCTCTTTTCCCGCTCCTCCTTTGACTGCGCCGCGCCGATTTTCGAGCAGACATAAATGCCGCATCCCGCCAGAGCGATCCCGACCGTGGGCAGTCCGAAAAAGGGCAGGCCCAGCACCCCCACGGCGGCGGAGGCAAATCCCCAGGCGTTGGAGGAGCCGATCTTGTCCCAGCCCACTCCCCGGCTCAGCTGATCGGAGAGACGGAGCGCCAGGATCCCGATCCCCAGAACGCCCAGCACGAGACCGCCGCCGGAGTTGACGTCCGACAGATCCTTCGCCAGGGGAAAGAGGCTCAGAACGGTGCTGTTGAACGACATATCGTCGACGGTATCCCCGAAGCAGGAGCTCGATTCGGACAGTCCCGCTTCAGCCGGCACGCCGCCGCTCTTCGTCACAAGACCGTTCAGAATCTGAACCGCCCTCCTCGAATCATGGCTCAGGAACTTCTCCAGATCGGGGGGTCTGATGACGCCGACGTTGTAGAGGTAATGGCTGGTGTTCTCGTACTTCTGCGCGCCCTCCCGGAAGACGTAATCGAAGATCGACTTCCCGTTTTCATAGGTGAAGTTCGCGGCGATCCTCGTCCCGTCCTCCAGCGTGATCTCCCGGTCGGATTCCTCGGTTCCGGCGGTGAAGTGGTCCATGAAGAGGGTGTAGGTCTTCCCGTCCCCGGACAGGGTGTAATAGACCTCCTTCCACCGGCCCGTCTCCGGGTCCGTCATCAGCACATTGCCGGGCGCTCCGCTGGGGCTTTGAATCGGGACGGTGATCTCCACGTTCGTGGGAAAGTGTCCTGTCCGGAAGCAAGGGAATAGTCGTAGGTGTAATACTGCACGTCGTCCACCGTCTTCGTCGGCATCCGCTTCACCACGAGGGTGTCCGTCTCGTTTTCGAGATTCCACCATTTGAGGTCCGCATGGATCCCGAATTCCGGGAAATCCGCCGTGGGATTGTCCCGGGACACGGGAGAGGTCAGGGTCTCGGCCGCGTCGTACTCCGCCTGAGTGAAGGACAGCTCGAGAAAGTCCGGATTGCCCGGGGAGTTTTCCAGCGTCGCCTCGACTGGATCCTTCCGGTATTCCGCGTAATCCTCCTCCGTCATGCCGAAGTACGCCAGCAGCTCGTCGGCGAATCCGTCCCCCGCCGTTTCGTCGTCGTTCTTTCCGCCCGACGTGATCCCGAAGGGACCGGAGCCTCCCCCCTTTTTCCGGAGAAAGCCCGGATATCTGAAGCCTGCGACGCAGAGCTCCACCGCCATCAGGAGCGCAAGAAACACGCACAGTCCCTTCCGGCTCTTTTTCGCGGTCTGCACGGGCTGTACGGCCTGGCGGGCGGCTTCCGCCTGCTTCCGGTATCCGGGCCGCATGTAGTCGGGCAGAGGAGGAACTGTCCCGGAAGCATCCCGAACGCTGGCGGAATGATAAGCCGGGTCCGTGCCGCCGTATCGGAGGGAATCTGAGCCGACGCGCCCCCGCGTTTCGCACCGCAGAACCGGCAGAAGGCGGCGTCCGGCTTCAGCTCACCTCCGCAGGAAGCGCAGACGGACCCGGACGGCTTCTCATCCGGAACCGCGGTCCCGCAGGATTCGCAGAACCTTGCCCCGTCGTGAAGCCGCGCGCCGCAGGATCTGCAGAACTTCGCCATGCTCTCCCCTCCCTTCGGTCAGGACCGGATCATTTGGATCCATTCCATGGATCCGGCTGTCCGGCGTGTTTCTCTATTCCGGTCTCGCGTGTCCGCATTCCGAGCAGAACTTCCCGGAATTCTCCTCCCCGCACTCGGGACAGATCCACCCGTTCCCCGACGGTACGCCGCCGGTTCCGCTTATCCCATCGGGCTGACTGTGGGCGTCCGGATCGAAGGTCATCGTATTTTTTCTGTCCACCCCGATCGTTACGTCGTGCTCCGGCATGGTGAAGCGCAGAATCACCCCTCTCCGCGGGTCGTAATCCTGCTCAAACTCCACGTCGCCGATGTGAAACCAATAGTCCGTATCCGTCGCGATCCTATAGCTGACCTCAACGGCTTCACCGGGCGCGTACAGGGTCTTCACGGTCCGAAAACCCGGACTCTCGAAGGAAAGACGATATTTTTTCGGCAGACAGCCGGTCAGCATCAGAATCACCCCCGCAAGAATCATCAGTCTCCATGTTGTCCTCATCGCTTTCCTCCCGTTCCGATGTCCGGACGCGGTATCCGCGCACTCATCCCTTGGCGGACCAGACGTAAAAGGCGTATGTGACCTCCGCGCTGATCCCCGTATTCACCCATACCGGCCAGAAGGCTTCCGCCACGAGAAGTCCGTCCTCCTCCGGCGCGGAATACTCCCAGGGGTTTTCCCCGCCCGGATCGTTATTGTTGTTCAGGGGATAGAGATCGACCGGATCGAGATACCCTCCGGCTCCGTCAGACTCGTAATACCGGAGGTTGATGGTGTAGGGATCGCCGCCATCCGCGAAGGTGAAGCGGATCGTCTCGCCGGGCTGTACGACGAGCGGGTCGTATTCCGCCGTCAGGGGATCGGGCCCCTCCTTCTCCGTTCTCTCGTCCGTCTTCCTCTTGATCCAGTAATAGCTGAGCGGCTCCACCGTTCTCTCCCCCTCCTCAGACGTCAGCGTCAGGGCGGAGGGACCGTCCGGCACGTCGCCCGGGATGAAGAGCTTGTCGCAGGAACCGGCTGCCAGCAGAACGGCCAGGCAGAGGGCGGCGGCCTTCAGGATCCTCCCGTCGGCGGACCGGTCTCTGCAGAATGCTTTTTTCTTTTTCATGGGCGCTTCCAGGATGTTCATTTTAATTGACTCTTCCCGATGTCCGGAATCATTATAGCATATCCGGACCGCAAGTGCAATAGGTTTTATACCGTTTATTCCGTCCGCGGCAGACGGAAGACGCGGGTCTGTCCGGAAAGAAACAAAGGCAAATCCGTGAGGTTACGGACAACACAAAACAGGAAACCTATGGTATAATGGGAGACAGCAGGAATACGGAAAGGGCATGGGAGGCTTCGGATGGATTTCGGAAAAAGACTTCGGACGGTGCCCCGGGCCAACCTCTTCACGGAGGAGGGGTACTATGTCTGGTGCGGGACCATGTTCCGGTTTGGGGGCGTTTATTATATGATCTACTCCCGCTGGGAGTAGGAAAAGGGATTTCAGGCGTGGGTCACCGATTCCCGGATCTGCCTCGCGCGGACCGAAACGGCGGAGGGACGGTTCCGCCATGTAAAGACGCTGTTCGACTACGCCGGGAACACGCCGGAGGAAAGGCGCGTGATCCACAATCCCGCCGCCCTGGTGTCGGGAGGCCGGGTATACCTGTACTTCATGATGAACTACGGCCGTGGGGAGTTCTGGGAGCACAGGAACAGGCAGAGGATCGGCGCGGCGTACACCGATGATCCGGAGGGGGAATGGACCCGCCTCCCCGATCCCGTGATCAACATCACGCCGGGCGGCTTCGATTCGCTGATGACCAGCAATCCCGCGGTGACGGAAATGCGGGACGGACGGTTCCTGATGCTGTACAAAGCCGTGTCGGCCGAGGGACCTCTTCCCCGGGGCGGTTCGGTCATAATCGGCGCGGCCGCGGCGGACTCTCCCCTCGGTCCGTTCGTGAAATACGAAAAGCCGCAGTTCGTCAATCCCTCGGACCCCTGGTCCGTGGAGGATCCCTGCGTCTGGGCGGAGGACGGACGGTTTTACGCGCTGGTCAAGGACTTTCGCGGTAACTTTACAGGCGTAAAGGATGTATGGTCCGGCTCCACAGCCCTGTTTGTCTTGGAGAACGGGCTGGACTGGTCCCAGGACCGGGAGCATCCGCTGGCGTATCGGAATGGACTGGAATTTGACGACGGTCCCGCGTCCTTCGCCAGTCTGGAACGCCCTCAGATTTATCTGGAAAACGGGAAACCGCGCTTTCTTCTCTGCGCCTGCCGGTTCGAACAGGACGGCGACGCATACAACGTGAAGATCCCGCTGAAATACTGCGAAATCCCGTTTACCCGCCGTATGCTCTCCCGCGTGCGGCGTTTTTTTCTGTTTCGTGAGGCTCCGGCGCTTCATCCCTCCGAAACAGATTATTGTTTTTTCCATGTGAATTCTTTCATTTTTCTATTCACACCCGCCCATGGATATGGTAGAATAGAGGCAAATCAGTTGATTGCCATATTTTCAGGGAGGTGTTTTTTCCATGCGTCTTGCCATCGCGGCATCCTTTCCCCACAGTTCCCCGGAGGAATGGGCGCGTCTCCACCGGGAAGCCGGTCTGTCCGCCGTCGTGTTTCCCTTAGACTGGAGGGCGGACGTTTCGTCCATCGACCGATATGTCAAGGCCGCCGAAGCGGAGGACCTCACCATCGCGGAGGTGGGCGTCTGGTGCAATCCCTTCGATCCCGACGAAAAAAAGGCGCTTGCCAACCGGGAGAACTGTCTTCGTTCCCTGGAGCTGGCGGAGTATGTCGGCGCGTCCTGCTGCGTGAACATCAGCGGAGCGGACGGCGAGGTCTGGGACGGCAGTTATCCGGGCAACTACTCGGAGGCCATGTACGAGAGGATCGTATCGTTTCTGCGGGATCTTCTCGACAAGGTCAGACCGGTCCGCACGCGGTACACCCTTGAGCCCATGCCGCACATGCTCCCCGACTCCCCCGCGTCCTATCTGGAGCTGATCCGGGACGTGGACAGGCCCGGATTCGCCGCCCACGTGGATCTGGTCAATATGGTGACGTCACCGCGCGTGTTCTATCACAACCGTGAGCTGGCGGAGGAGACCTTCCGTCTGCTGGGGCCGTATATCCGCAGCTGTCACATCAAGGACGCCGTTCTGGACCACGGGCTGACGGTTTCCATCCGGGAGACGGAATGCGGAACCGGCGGGATCGATCTGGCCTGCTACATCCGGGAAGCGGACCGGCTGGATCCCGGCCTTCCGATGATCATCGAGCATCTCCCGGCCCTGGCCGATTACCAGCGCGCCGTCCGGTATGTGAAGGGACTGACCCCGTGAAGCCGGACTGCTACACCCGCGTCACCCGCACCTCCGCCGGCACCCGCCTCTATCGTCAGCACTGCCACGCAGACTGGGAGGTGCTGTACTACACGAAAAACAGCGGGTACCTGCGCCTCGGGGAGCACATGGAGGAGGCGGTCCCCTTCCGGGAGGGCACCCTGATCTGCGTGCCGCCCCTTCTGGTCCACGGCTCCGCCGGAGAAGGGGTTTTTGAGAACATCTGCGTGCAGGAGAGGCATTTCCCGAAGGATCTGATTCCGGCGGAGGGCGCGCGCACCGGACCCGGAGGATGCGTCGTCTTTCAGAATACCGGCGCGGATCTTCTGTGCCTGTTCCAGATGATCTTCCGCACGTTTGTCCGGAATCCCGGGAGCGCGGAGGCACGGATCGATCACCTGATGACCTGCGTGTACGACGTGCTCATGGAGCAGTGCCGCACGCCCGCCGCCTCCAGCTTCCCCGTGGAGAGGATGAAGGACGCCATTCTGGAGCATTTCACCGATCCCTCCTACCACGTCACCGACAGCATGGGGGAGCTTCTCCGATCTCCCGCCTCCGTCCGGACCGCCTTCCGGGAGGAGTGCGGCATGACGCCCGTTCAGTACCTGCGCATGATCCGGCTGAAGCACGCCGCTTCTCTGCTGGAAAACGCCCCGCCCTCGGTGCCGGTGTCGGAGATCGCGTACAGCTCCGGCTTTTCCGACCCGCTGTACTTCTCGAAGTGCTTCCGGCAGACCTACGGCCTCTCTCCCCAGTCCTTTAGGGAGAGGACCGCGTCCGCCGGGGAGGGAGCCCGCAAAGAAAAGGAGAAAACCGTATGAGCAAGCTGAAAATCGGCATCCTCGGGGCAAGCCGCGG
Source organism: uncultured Ruminococcus sp. (assembly GCA_902778205.1). GTDB lineage: Bacteria > Bacillota > Clostridia > Oscillospirales > CAG-272 > UMGS1696. The sequence continues at coordinate 6,826 of CACYWX010000125.1, forward strand.
CATGGATTTCGCCATGCGCATCCTGCCCGGCTGGGAGTACGCCGAAATCGCCGCCGTCTGCGAAAGCTATCCGCCCCTTCTGGAAAAATGCATTCAGTTCTTCCAGGAACGGGGACAGTCCGTTTTCTGCACCTCCTCCTTCGACGACCTGCTGGAGGCCGGGATCGACGCGGTCATCATCGCGAACTACGCCAACGAGCACGCGCCCTACGCGATCCGCGCCCTGGACCGGAGGATCCACGTGTACAGCGAGGTACAGCCGGTCCAGACCCTTGCCGAGGCCTGCCTGCTGTGCGACGCCGTGGAGCGGAGCGGGAAGGTATACGCCTACGGCGAGAACTACTGCTATTTCGACAACACCTTCGCCATGCGCCGCCATTACGAGGACGGGGAAATCGGGGAGGCCGTCTGTCTGGAGGGGACCTTCTGCAACGACTGCTCCCCGAAATGGCACCTGTTGACCCGGGGGATCCGGGATCACTGGCGCAATTACGTTCCCTCGTCCTTCTACTGCACCCACAGCATCGGTCCGCTCCTGTTCTCCACGGGACTCCGGCCTGTCCGCGTCCACGGTCTCGAAGCTCCGCGGCTGACCCATATGGCGGAAAAGGGAGCCCGGTGCGGAAGCGGCGCGTCCCTTTCCATGGACATGAGCAACGGCGGCATGGGAAGGAGTCTGAACACAAACGGATTCAAGCACCCCTATATCGCCTCCTACCGCCTGTTCGGGGAGAACGGCACCATCGAAGCGACGCCGGACAGCGTCACCGTCTACCGGTACGACCGGGAATTCCGTTATGACGTCAAATCGGAGAAGGCGTCGTTCATGCCCTTCCGCCATCGTCCGGAGCTGGATCTCGGGCCGGTCTCCAACAGCGACGCCACGGGCTTCGGGCTCTTCGTGGCCAAGATCCTGGGGGATCCCGTTGGGGAGCGGTATTCCATCGATGTGTATCGGGCGCTGGATATGGCTCTGCCGGGACTCTTGGGGTACCGCTCCATTCTGAAGGACGGGATCCCCTTCGAGGTGCCCGATCTGCGCGACCCCGCCGTCCGGGACCGATACCGGGAAGACCGGTACGCCACCGATCCGAGGACCCCGGAGCCCTGGCGTCTTCCCACCAGCAAATCCGGAACCCCCGAGGTGGACGAAAGCGTATACGAAGCCGTCCGCGAGGATCTGGCCCGGGTAGATCTGACGCCCGGCATGAAATGAGAAATGAGAAAGGAGATCGCCATGGAACTGAAAAGGCTGATCTGTCTGGCGCTGGCCGCCGTGACAGTCCTTCCGCTGTACGCCTGCGCTCAGTCTGAGAATACCGGGCAGGAGCCCGCCGGACAGGAACCTGTCAGCGAAGCTCCCGTCGCAGAAGCCGAGACCGAGGCCCCGGAAACCGAGCCGGAATATCCTCCTCTTCCGGAGGCGGATCTGGACGGCTTCACCCTGCGCATTTCAAGCATGGAGCCCTCCTCCATGAGCTGGGCCAACATCGCCATCCTGACCGAGCAGGACGGAACGCCCGTGAACGACGCCATTTACCTGAGAAACACGGAGCTGGATCTCGGGCCGGTCTCCAACAGCGACGCCACGGGCTTCGGGCTCTTCGTG
>CACYWX010000126.1 GCA_902778205.1 uncultured Ruminococcus sp.
CTGGGCGAGAAGGCCGCCTATATCAAGAAGGTCATGTCCATGGAGGAGGACCGCTTCAACGCCACCATCGACGCGGGCCTGGACAAGCTGAACGAGCTGGTTGCCGACGCCAGGGCCGCGGGCAGATCCCTGCTCTCCGGCGACGACACCTTCCGCCTCTACGACACCTACGGCTTCCCGGTGGATCTGACCCGGGAGATCGCGGAGGAGGCGGGCCTCGAGCTGGACGACGACCGCTTCGCCGAGCTGATGAAGGAACAGCGGGAGAGAGCGAGAGCCGCCCGCGCCAACATCTCCGGATGGGCCGGAACCGACAAGACCGCCCTGGCGACCCTGCCCGCCACCGAATTCACAGGCTACACCGACAACACCGCGGAGGCGAAGGTTCTGGCCATCCTCACCGAGGAGGGACCGGAGGACGAGGTCTCCGAGGGCGAATGCATGATTGTTCTCGACCGGACGCCCTTCTACGGGGAGAGCGGCGGTCAGGTGGGCGACCGAGGCACCATCTCCGGCGACAAGCTCCTTCTGACGGTGGAGGACACCAAGAAGACCGACGGAATCTTCCTGCATCACGCCACGGTGCAGAGCGGCGTTCTGAAGGTGGGCGACACCGTGACTGCCTCCATCAACGCGGACAACCGGAACGACATCCGGCGCAATCACACGGCGGCCCACCTGATGCAGGCGGCGCTGAGAAAGATCCTCGGCACCCACGTGGAGCAGGCCGGTCAGCTGGTGAACGCCGAGCGGATGCGCTTCGACTTCACCCACTTCGCCGCCCTCACCGGGGACGAGCTGAAGCAGGTGGAGGAGCTGGTGAACGCGCAGATCCTCGCCGCCCTGCCCGTCGTCACCGTGGAGACCGACATGGAGACCGCGAAGAAGGAAGGCGCCATGGCCCTCTTCGGAGAGAAATACGGCAAGGTGGTTCGCATGGTGAAGATGGGCGACTTCTCCGTGGAGCTCTGCGGCGGTGCGCACTGCGCCAACACGGCGAACGTCGGTCTCTTCCGGATCGTCTCCGAGTCCTCCGTGGCGGCCGGTGTACGCCGGATCGAAGCGGTGACCGGGCGCGGCGTCATCGCCCTGCTGAACGAGAAGGACGCTGTCATTGCCGAGACCGCGAAGGCGCTGAAGGCCGGATCTCCCGCCGACATGCCGGTCCGCGCCTCCGCCCTGAACGGCGAGATCAGCCGTCAGAAGAAGGAGATCGAAGCCCTGAACCAGAAGATCGCGGCCTCCCGCGCGGACAGCCTCCTGACCGGAGCGGTGCAGGTGGGAAGCGTGCGGCTGGTGGCGGCGGATCTCGGCTCCGCCGGCATGGATTCCGCCAGAGCCCTGTGCGACAGCTTCAAGGACAAGTACGCCGACATGGTGGTGGTCCTGGCGGTCACGACGGGCGATAAGCTGAACTTCGTGGGCGCGGCCGGTCCCGACGCCGTGAAGGCCGGAGCGCACGCGGGCAAGCTCCTCGGCGCCGTTGCGGCGGTCACGGGCGGCAAGGGCGGCGGACGTCCCGACAGCGCGACCTCCGGAGGCAAGGACGCATCCAAGGTTGCCGAAGCCCTGGCTCAGGCGAAGGACATCCTGGCCGGGATGCTGAAATAAGCTGAAGATCAAAGAAAAGGGATTGGCCTCTGAGGGTCAGTCTCTTTTCTCATTCGCACCGGCTGCCCGTCATGTCCGGCACGGGATCCGAAAAAACAGGCCCATCGGTTTCCCGGTGAGCCTGCCGCGGTGTTCTGTCCCCGCATCATCTCTCCCCGCCCGTCACAAACAGGCTGAGCCATGTGCGGTTGTTATCGTCCGGTTCGGACAGTCTGCCCTCGTGGTACGCGTCATAAAGACACATGGGAACCAGTGAATTCAGTCCATTCGATAGCAGATTGCCCATCTGCCACTGCAAGTCTGACGGGATCCCTGCCTCATGTCTTTTACGGATCCCATTCCATGCTTCCGAGATCAAAGGCTCCAGCGTCGGATAGAATTCTTTGAATATTCCGGCAAGCTCTGTGTCAGCGGCAAAATCGATGAAGTAGAAGTTCAGCGCAAAATCGCTCCTCTCCCCCTGCCTCAGCCACAGTTTATTCTCCACCGCGAGGGAGAACAGATACTTATCTTCTTCGGTCAGGCAGTCAAGACGCTTCCGCCCCTCCAGCAGATCCGTACTGAGGGCAAAGACTTCGGTCGGAATTGAAAAAAACGGTGTGCTGCTCGTTCCGCTCCAACTGTGAAAGAATCCCTCCGCAAAAAAGCCGCCGCCTTTATGAACCGGACCGTCATAAGCCATCCAGTCCTCTTCCGGTTCGTCTCGTTCTCCTTTGGAATTGTCGAAGCCCAGCGCGATCCAGCGCCCTCCGTTCGGTCTGTACGGCATTTTTGAAAAATCCACCCTAATGTTATGAGCCCGCTTGAATCGTTCGACACACGACTGTACCGCCGCGTGAATATACACCCACAGCAGTCTTTCCCATGCCCACCCCGGGCGGTTGAAGCGCGGCGTGGAGAGAATGCCCTGTTTTCCATCAAGCCATGTGATCACTCTTTCATAGAACGCAGGAAACAAGGTTTGTCTTGTCTGTCTGCACTCCTCATACGCGTCATGATCGGACAGGATCACAAAGTCTGTCCTGAACCTTCCCTTCGGATCTTTTTTCATCAGTTCGTTCTGCGTCAGATAATCCACCTCGTCTTCGATATAGGGAGCGGAGACGCCAAGCTCCGCGCAGAGTTCCTCTATCGAAAGAGATTTGCGGTACGCCGCCAGCAGAACGTTCTGGGCGATCCGTCTCTCCGAGCACCTCATGGGTTCTCCATCCGCCCCCGGATTGCCCTGACAGCTCATCGTAAGCCGCCCGGGGCGGTAGCTTTTTTCTCCGTATTCTCTCATGATATTCAGTCCTTTCCTGAGTTCTTCGCGCGCCTGATGGAGCCACCACTTCACCGTGCCCTGACTGCGTCCGAGTTTTTTGGAAATCTCATCCACGGACAAGCCGTCGAAGTAATAGAGAACCGTCGCTTCCCGCCACATCTGCGTGAGATGGGCCAGCTCGCGCCGCAGAAGAGCAATCTGTTCCTCAAGAATAATCTTTTCTTCGACATCGTCCTCCGCCGAGAGCCAGAATTCCGCCGCGTCGATCGAAACCGTTCCGCTTCTGCGCTTCTTCTTCCGGAGCCAGTTGTAGTACTGACGGTTTGACACCTTCCACACGAAAGCGGGCAAATTTACGATCTCGGTGCCTTTGTACACGGAACGCAGGACCTCCACGCATATATCCTGCGCCAGATCCTCCGCCTCGTCGTCCGAGCCCAGTTTTAGGCGGCAGAATCCATGGATCTTCGGCAAGAGTTCATTTGCGAGTAAGCCGGGAACGTCCTTCTTCTCCATCATGCGCTCCTTTCTTTTTTCTTTTTTTGTTTTTCACAACCGGTCGTGACATACTTATAGTAACCGCCCTGGGAGAAGGGTTGGCAAAAAAACGAAATCCCGCAGAAGTTTTTCTCCCGCGGGATTTCGATCATTTTTCAGCTTCGGTTCAGGCCGGAAACACTCATCAGCCCTTGTACTCCAGACGGGCGACGAGGCGGCAGATGGCGGCCAGGTCGTAGCGGTGGAGGTTGCGGTTGGCGTCGAAGGTCTTGGCGGTGGCCAGGTTCAGGGAGATGGCGTTCTCACGGACGGTGGCCTTCCGGTTCAGCTTGGTGAAGGTGACCTTGTTCAGATCCTCCAGCACCTCGAGATAGTTCTTGATGATGGTGCAGGCCTGCTGGACGTCGCAGTCGGCGGAGAGCTCGGTCTTCTTGGAGATGATGCCGTAGTTCACAGCCCACGCGCGGCGGTCCGCGTCGGAATTCAGCTTTCCGGCGGTGTCGCAGAGCTCGGCCAGGGCGTTCACCAGATCGCCCACGGTGATGCCGGTGCGGCCGCAGAAGTAGGACTTGCCGTTCACCTTGGTGTAGGCGCCCATGACGCCGCCCTCGGTCACGTACTCAACCGCGGACAGGTACTTGGTCTCCACGTCGGCGTAGGGGTTGTTCCAGGCGAAGGTCACTTCAACGGTGTGGTCGGCGTTGAGCTTCGTGAAGGTGTAGAAATTGATCGCGCCCTGGGACCGGCCGTCGATCTTCACATCATACACAGAGTAGTTGCGGGAGGTGGGAAGGAAGTTGTACACCAGGGTGTCCGCGTTCTTGGCGGTGACCGTCGCGTAGCCGTTGATGTGGGTGCCGTTCTTGGCCACGTCCACAGTGCCGCTGCCGTTCACCAGCGTCCGGATGGTGTAGTTCTGCAGGGAGGTCGTTCTCACAAAGGTGGGAACCACTTCGGTGTCGCCCTCCACGACGAAGGTCACTCTGTTGTTGGTCACGACGACTTCCTTGCCGTTGATCTTCACGGAAGCCAGGGTATAGCCGGAGAAGGGAGTGAAGGTGACGGTTCTGGTTTCGCCGTAACGGGCGGTGGCGTAGCTGTTCATGGAGCTGGAGCCGCCGGCCACGGTCACCACCGTGACATAGTAGCCGCGGGTGTGGTATCCGCCGGGGCAGTAGATGTCGTTCTCCACCACGATGTTGTTGATGTGGCCGTTTTCACACTCATAGCGGGCGCACACGGTCCCGTCCTTCACGATGAAGTCCTTGAACTTCGCGATCTTGCCGCAGCCCTTGGTCAGGCACTTCATGGTGTTGTTCAGACCGTACTCGTTGGCGTCGGGCTTGGCCTCGACGTAGACCAGTCTCTGGCAGCGGGAGCAGTAGTAGATCTCGTAGTACTTCCCGTCCTTGACGCCGTCCTCCAGATAAGAGAGCCGGTCGGACTTGCCGCAGGTGGGGCAGACCGTGGCGGTGTGGACGCTGCCGGAGGATCCGGAGGAGGAGCCGGGCGCGGAAATGACGCCGCTTTCACCGCAGGTGGGGCAGACCCAGTAAACCTTGCCGCCTTCGATGCGGAAGAAGGCCACGCCTCTGCAGTCATCCTCGGGGCAGTAGTCGATCCAGCTGGTGTACAGACCGCTGTCGCCGTATCCGTATCCATAGCCGTAGCCGTAGCCGAGGGCCTGGCGCACGTCGTTCGCGTCCAGAGCGAAGGCGCTGCCGTCCGTTACGTAGAAGCCGGGCAGATCACCGGGGGCAAATACAGTCGCGGCGAACGCGGCGGTGGAAAGGCCGGCGACGGTCAGGACCGCCAGCACGAGAGCAAACAGTTTTTTCATGATAAGGTCCTTTCTGAGTTTCAGATGCGGAAGCACTCGTTCCGCGTACACAGCTTAGACGCCTGACGGGATAAAAAAGTTCCCTGTTTTTTCAGATTTTTGCAAAAAATTCCGCGGGACCTGCATCCCGCGGAGATTCATCCGTTCCAGAGGTCTCCGATCCGGCGGTACCGCTGATAGCGGCTGGCCAGCAGAACGGAGATCCGGATCTTGTCCATGTCCTTCAGGGAGGAGATCAGCAGCTTTTTCAGCTCCTTCGCCACCTGGTCCGGACTCTTTCCGCCCTCGTCCAGCACGGCGTCCGCGATTCCCAGACGGAGCAGGTCCGCCGAGGTCAGCTTCAGAAGCTCCGCCGCCTCCTTCGCCCGTCCCGCGTCCTTCCACAGGATCGTGGCGCAGCCCTCGGGGGACACCACGGAATATACCGCGTCCTCCAGCATGAACATCCGGTCGGAAACGCTCAGTGCCAGCGCGCCGCCGGAGCCGCCCTCGCCGGTGACTACCGTCAGGATCGGGATCTCCAGTGCCGCCATTTCCCAGAGGTTCCGGGCGATGGCCTCTCCCTGTCCGCGCTCCTCGGCCGTGATGCCGCAGTAGGCGCCGGGAGAGCCCACGAAGCAGATGACGGGACGGCCGAACTTCTCCGCCTGCTTCATGAGGCGGAGGGCCTTCCGGTATCCCTCGGGGGACGGACAGCCGAAGTTCCGCTTCATGCGCTCCTCCAGCGTGTCCCCGCGGTTCATGGTGATGACCGTCACGGGCCTCTTGTCCAGATAGCCCACGCCTCCCACGATGGCGCCGTCGTCCCCGAAGGAGCGGTCCCCGTGGAGCTCGATGAAATCGTCGATGATCCGGCTGATGTAAAACGTTCCCTGTGCCCGGTCGGCCGCCCGCGCGGAAAGAACCTTCTCGTATGCGTTCATGGTCCTTCCTCCTTATTTCGGCAGCTTTTTGTCCGCGGGCCGCTCCCGGGGCGTGTTCAGGTCGATCAGCTCGGAGATGACGTCCTTCATCTTCCTGCGCCCGATGATGAAATCGGCGAAGCCGTGCTCCAGCTGGAACTCCGCCTTCTGGAACCCGTCGGGCAGCTTCTGTCCCGTGGTCTGCTCGATGACCCGCTGTCCCGCGAAGCCGATGAGGGCTCCGGGCTCCGCCGCGATCACGTCCCCCTCCATGGCGAAGGAGGCCGTCACGCCGCCGGTGGTGGGGTCGGTGAGCACCACCATATAGAACAGGCCCGCGTTGCTGTGCCACCGGCAGGCCACGCTGATCTTGGCCATCTGCATCAGGGACAGCACGCCCTCCTGCATCCGCGCGCCGCCGGAGCAGGTGAAGCCGATGACGGGCAGGCGGTTCTCCGTGGCGTATTCAAACACCCGGGTGATCTTCTCGCCCACCACGGTGCCCATGGAGCCCATCATGAAACCGGAGTCCATGACGAAGAACGCGCATTTCCGCCGGCCGATCTTTCCGTAGCCGGTGACCACCGCGTCCCGCTCGCCGCTCGACTCCCGGGCCTTCTCCAGCTTGGCGTCGTATTCCGGGAAGTCCAGGGGATTGCCCCCCAGCATGGCGGGGTCCAGCTCCCGGAACGATCCCTCGTCCACCACCAGCCGGATCCGCTCCCTGGCGCTCATCCGGAAGTAGCCGCCGCAGCCGGGGCAGATCCACCAGTTGGACTTCAGAACGTCCTCCGGCGTCTCCCGTCCGCATTTGCGGCATTTCAGCATGACCCGTTCCATTCAGTTCCCCTCCGGTTCCGGATTTCCGGGGACGGGCTGTTCCTTAAGAGCGAAGGAGAATTCGGCCGTCACGGCCACCTCTCCGTTGACCCTGCCCACGCCCTTGGCGAACCACATGGGCTTGAAGACCCGGGTGATCTCGCATTCGGTCTCGAACACGTCGCCGGGCTCCACGGGGCGGCGGAACTTCACCTTGTCCAGCCCCGCGTAGAAGGGCAGCGTGCCCTCCTTCATCTCATTCTGCAGGCAGACGCAGGCGGACTGGGCCATCATTTCGCACAGGATCACGCCGGGCACCACGGGATGACCCGGGAAATGCCCGTCCAAAAACCATTCCGTCCCCTTGATGAGGACCTTTCCGCGGGCGTGTCCGTTTTCGTCCAGCTCCGCCTCGTCCAACAGCAGCATGGAGTCCCGGTGGGGCAGGAGGGATTCGAGTTCTTTTCTGTTCATGGTGGGAACCTCCTCGGTCAGTCAGGTAATACGGTTTCAGATCTTCCGCAGGGCGATGACGCTGTTGTGGCCGCCGAAGCCCAGGGAGGAGGACAGCGCCAGGGTGGGATCCGCCTTCACGGCCTTGTTCGGGGTGTAATCCAGATCGCATTCGGGATCCGGGACCTCGAGATGGACGGTGGGCGGGATGACGCCGGTCCGGAGCGCGAACACGGAGGCCACCGCTTCCGCCGCGCCCGCCGCGCCCAGCATATGGCCGGTCATGGACTTGGTGGAGCTGATATGCACCCTCCGGGCGTCCTCGCCGAAGGCCCGCTTGACGGCGTTGGTCTCGGTGACGTCGTTGAGGGGCGTGCCGGTTCCGTGGGCGTTGATGTAGACCACGTCGTCCCCAATATACCCCGCTTCCTTCAGGGCCTGGGAGAACGCCCGCCCGGACGCCTCGGCCTCGGGATCGGGAGCCGTGATGTGGTGCGCGTCGCAGGTGGAGCCGTATCCGACGACCTCCGCCAGGATCTCCGCGCCTCTCGCCAGGGCGTGGTCATAGCTCTCCAGGATCAGCGCGCCGGCTCCCTCGCCCATGACGAATCCTGCTCTCTCCTTGTCAAAGGGGATGGAGGCCCGCATGGGATCGGCGGACAGGGACAGGGCCGTCATGTTCTGGAAGCCCGCCACCGCCAGGGGATGGATCGTGGCCTCGGCGCCTCCCGCGACAGCCGCCTCGCAGTAGCCGTGGCGGATGGCCCGGTACGCCTCGCCGATGGCCCCGGTGCCGGTGGCGCAGGCCGTGGTGATGCAGATGCAGGGACCCTTCGCGCCGAACCGGATGGCGATCTGACCGGCGGCGATGTTGCCGATCATTTTCGGAATGAACATGGGGGACACCCGGCCCGGGCCCCGGGAGAGCAGGGTATCGTGCTCCTCCACGAAGGTCTCGAAGCCGCCGATGCCGGATCCGTAGTAAACGCCGAACTCCGCCGGATCCACATGCCCGACAATGCCGGACTGTTCCGCAGCC
>CACYWX010000127.1:0-722 GCA_902778205.1 uncultured Ruminococcus sp.
CGTTCCGCACCGGAAGACCGAAGGACATGGGCGCGTCGTTGTCAATCAGAACCTCCTCGGACAGAAGGGTTTTCAGAAACCGCCATGCGTTGGTTTTGTTTTCCGAACCCGACGGGATCGCGCCGTATCGAAGAATCTGCGCCGTCACGCCGTCGTACTGATCGGGGATCACGGCATAAACGGGCGTCTCGCCCAACTGCCGGAGGTATGCCCCGTCGCTGAGGAAGGAGGGCTTGTCCGCGCCGAAATTGAACAGCAGACACACACGGTTCGTCAGGGCCTCCACGGACAACGGCGCCCAATCCCCCGGACCCTTGTCGTACCATGTGCGGCACAGATCCGCGAACTGCCGGAACCGCTCCGCGTCAATGTCCACCGTCCCCGCGCCGTAGTCGATCAAATGAAACCCGAGATCGAGGTACAGCTCCCGCGGGTAGACAACGTCCGCCCCCTGCAGAACGCCCCAGAACAGAAGGCGGGTGTCCGGCATCTTACCGCGCAGGGACAATGCGAGCTCCATGAACCCGTCGTAGGTGGACAGAATCTCCGCGTCCGCGCCGCACTCTGCCAGAAATTCTTCGGTGGTCAGATAAACGGGAAGCTGAACCTTGATTGGCAGGATATACTGTTTTCCGTCCATCTGCCCGCCGCTCAGCACGCCGTTCTGAAACACGGAGAGATCGAGGTCTTCATCGTTCGCCAGCCAGGGTGCCAGATCCTCG
>CACYWX010000127.1:751-9166 GCA_902778205.1 uncultured Ruminococcus sp.
AGATCTTCGTCTTCATGGTTTTGTATATGTCGGGGAGGTCGTTCGGTTTTCCGTAAATCAAATCCGGCCCGCGCCCCGCGGCAAGCTCCGTCTGCAGCAGTAATTTATATTCGTCCTGATCGTACTGTTCCCAGACAAGGTCTACGTCCGGGTACCGCTCTCTGAACATGGAAACGGCTTTCGGTGTGTCCGCCTCGGTGCCGTCGCTCCAGATCACAAGCTTGTCCGTCTCCTCAAGGAAGGTGAAGCGCGAGTAGTCCGGCTCGGTCTCCGGTGCGTCCGCAGGCACTCCTTTCGGCATATCCGCTGGGCTGTCATTCGGCATGTCTGTGTCGCCGCATCCCGCGAGTGCGGAGAGCAGCAGGGCGAGGACGAGCATGAGGGAAAGAGTATGGTTTTTCATAAAAACTCCCGCTGTCTTTTTTCTTGTTTATCATTATAAACCAGTCAGAGTCCCCTGTCAAGCGCTTTCGGTCTATTTCTATAAACTTTTCTGTTTTTTTATCCTTATACAGCTCCGGCGTGTTACGAAAGCTCTTATATCATTCCTCCCGGGCCTTCTCTCCCCGGACGCATGGGAGGATCTCCGGTCCGATGCGGCTGCGGTACGGTGTACGGGAACATCCGCGGCGGCCTCCTTCCCGCATCATGTCCCTATACCAATATAGACGTCATTTTGCAGGGGAAAGATTCACGGACCGAGAAAAAAACTCCTCTTCCGCAGAGCGGATCCCGCCGAAACAAAAAACGCCCGGGGAGCGTGTGCCGAACTGCGGGAATCGCTCTCCCGGGCGCAAAAAAAGTCCCCGGCGCGCATCGGCGAAAAAACGCAGTCTGCGCGGACACGGAGACTCTGTTCCGTATGATGCCGTATGGCGGCGGCATCCTTCAAGTGATCGAGGTGTCCCGGGCTTTCCGGCTCTGACAGGCCGATTTACTCTGCGCCTCCGGGGGTGCGGTTGAAGAAGACGCTTCCCTTCGCCCGGTGGCCGGTCACGGAAATCCGGTAGGTGCCCGCCTTCGGGATCGTCACAACAAATTCCGCGTTCGTCTGCCCGGAGCCCTGATAGACCGGCTCCTCCCCCACCCTGCCGACCGTCACGTCCACATCCCCGGCGGTATGGTGGATGCGCACTTCCAGCTCCTCGCCCTCCGCCATGGTAAGATCCGCCGTCTCCTCCCGGTCCAGAATGGAATACTCCATCCAGAAGCCGCTCTCGCTCTTGGTCCTGGTGCCTTCAAAGGCGCTGGGGCTTCCGCATCCGGCCGGAAGAAGGCAGAACGCCAGGCAGAGCGCCAGGCAGAGCGCCGAAAGGAGGACCCGCACGGCGGTCCGCGCGATCCGTTTTTTCAGCGTCCGGCGCGCCGCTTTTTCCTGACCGTTTTTCATATGTCCTCCTTCCGCCGGGCTCCCGAAATACGCCGCCCCCGCCGTATCCTCTGCCGTACGGGAGTCTCCCGGATCAACTGACCTTCTGTTCCCATTTTAGCGGACGATCCGCCGCTTGTCAAGGGGAGAGCCCGCTTTTTCGCCGCAGAATTGATTCGATTTCCCTCCCCGTCCCCTCTTGCGTCCGGCGCCGGTTTATGGTACAATACAGTTGAACATCCCCGGAGCGGCGGCGGTCCATGCGGCCCCGACAGCCGGAAAGGAGCGGATCTCCATGTCATACAGAGACGGATGGGCGGCCCTGAATCTGGACATGCCCTCCCGCGTCCCCCGAACGGAATACTCCATAGAATCCTATCACACGCCCATGCTCCGCCTGGTCAGCGGCCTGCCCCTGGACGAGAACAGCCCCGGAGAGCTGCGTCACCGGGCGAGCCTGATCTTCCGGCAGAGGTGGCACTACGATTTCTGCTGGAGCACCCTGGTGAGCAGTCAGCCTTTCGGCGCGCTTCACACCCGGATGGGCCACGCCGCCTACGCGGAAAACAGCGCGGATCTGGACCGGACGGTCTCCTGTCCCTTCGACGATCCCGAAGAGGTGCTGGCCTTCGATCCGGCCGAGGCCTTCGGAGACGTGGACATCCGGGCGGCCAGGGACGATTTCAGCCGCCACTACGCCGGGATTCGGCGGGAGCTCCCCGAGGAGGTGGCCACCACCGGCGTCTACACCACCCTTGTCAGCGGGCTCATCGATCTCTTCGGCTGGGACATGCTTCTGACGGCCGCCGGGATGGATCCGGAGGGCTTCGGAGCCGTTGCGGACCGGTACGCCCGGTGGATGCAGGGGTACATGGAGGCCCTGGCGGAATCGGACGCGGAGTGCGTCATGATCCACGACGACATCTGCTGGACCGGCGGGCCCTTCATCCACCCGGAGTGGTACCGGAGATACGTCTTCCCCAACTACAGGCGGTACTTTGCCCCGATCCTCGAGAGCGGCAAGAAGCTGGTCTACACCTCCGACGGCAACTACACGGCCTTCGTCGACGATCTGGCGGACTGCGGCGTTTCGGCCTTCGTGCTGGAGCCCTTCACGGACATGAAATACATCGCCGAAAAGTACGGCCGGACCCACGCCTTCATCGGAAACGCGGACACCCGTATCCTGCTGAACGGCACCCGGGAGGAGATCGAGAACGAGGTCCGGCGGTGCATGGACATCGGCAAGGTCTGCCCCGGCTTCTTCATGGCGGTGGGCAACCACATCCCCGCCAACACCCCCGTGGAAAGCTGTCTCATCTACAACGACGCCTACGAGAGGATGGCGCGGAGGTAAACGGTAAACGCGCGGTCCCGCGGGATCCTCTTCGCTGTCAATAATCCTTGCGAATAGAGCGTTTTCCCCCGTCTCCGCCCACGGCGAGGAACAGCCGCTTCCACTGCAGTTCGATCTGCGGCAGGAGCGGCCTTTTTTGCTTTCTTTCGCCTCTTGCGTCGTCAATTCACATCCCTTGCAGGTTCTCCGATCAGGAAACCGCGTTTCCCTTATAGTTGGATTTTCGCGCAGACGCATGCTCCGCCCCGGAAACGAAAACCCGCCGGTCCATCGGAGGGAGGGAACCAATCCGATAAACCGGCGGGAGTCTTCAAATGTCAGTGTGTCGTATAGCCCGAACCGGCGGGAGCTCAGTGCTTCTTCCGGGTCAGGGCGAAGCCGCCGAGGGAGACCACGGAAGCCGCGGCCGCCAGAATGCCGAAGTCGAAGGTGTTGGGAGCCTCGGCCTTCTGATCCAGAGTCTGGTCCACGGGAGCCTCAGCCGCGGGAGCCTCCTCTGCGGGAGCCTCTTCGGCAGGCGCTTCCTCAACAGGAGCCGCCTCCACCTTGCCGGGCTGGCCGTAGAACTCCACCTCCGCCACGTCGCCGTGGTTGGTTTCGTTGAAGTAGCGGAACTGGCTGTAGCCGGTGTTGTTCTCGAACTCGGTCACGGTGCAGTAATCGGGGTTGGTGCCGGTCTCGCCGGAGGTCCAGAGGGTCGTCCAGTTCTCACCGTCGTCGGAGCCCTGAATCATCGCGCCCACAAACCGGTCGTTCCAGCCCTCGCGGGACAGGATGACCACCTTGTCGAGAATGTAGCTCTCGCCCGCGTCGATGCCGCAGAAGCCGTCGCCGACTCCCAGAGGATCGAAGAAGGAGGCGGGATTTCCGTCGAAGGCGGCAGCGGCGCCCGCGTCGGCATTGTCGCCCCAGCCGGTCTCGTTGCCGATGACGGTACCGGTGATGACGTTTCCGTCAGCGCCGGAGGCGGGATACTCATACGACGGAGCGGCGATCTCGCCGAGGACGACATAGTCGAAGGATTCCGGATACCAGGAGTCCACCAGCTTCGTGGTGGTGTAGACCACGCGGTCAAGCCCGTCCTCGTCCCAGTCGTTGTAGCAGATGTTGAGGCCCATCGCTCTGCCGGGGGTCAGATCCTCCAGGGGGATCCTGTACTCGGCCTGGAAGCCGCCGTCCACAACCACAGCCACGGCCTCAAAGAAATCCACGTTCCCGTCCCGCTCGGGGGAATGATAGAGGGACGTTCCTCCCTGGCCGAGACGCGCGGACAGATTTCCCTGGTAGTCGACGCGCATCTGGAAGGGCGTTTCGTCCGGGGTATTGTAGCCTCCATTGTCCGGGTCCAGCATGACCTCCACGGAGTCCATTTTGTAGTTGGGCTGATCCTCGTTCTCCAGAACGGTCTCCAGGGTATCGTCCGGCACGTCGGCAAACACCCACAGCGCGTCCGCCGTGTAGATGAGGTAATACTTGACGGCGGTGTCCCCGGGCTCGCCGTCGGACAGCTTGAAGCCCTCGAGGACGAGACCGCTCTGATACGCCTCGTCCATGACGCCGTCCAGCGTGAGCGCCGCGGACGTTCCCGGTACGGTACCGGCGTTTTCGCCCGTCTCATCGGCGGCTGTCACGGTTGTGAACGCGGCCGCCAGGAGGACGGAAAGCAGGATGGAAATGACTTTCTTCATAAAAAACTCCTTACCATGTACATTCGACGGTGCGCAGCCCGTCTGTCTGTCGGAACGCTTCTCCGCTCTCAGGGCTGCGGAACTGCCCGATCATCCTCCCTCCCGGATGATTTTTTAACAGTATATCACAAATGAAGGCGGGATGCAAGAGTGTTTTTTTCTGTTGTCCGGCAAAATCCGGAGACAATCCCGGGATCCCGCTTCTTCATCCCAGCCTTTTTCTCCCACATTCCGGGCAGAACTTCCCGCCGCTTCTCGTCCCGCATTCCGGACAGAGCCATCCGCCTCCCGTCCGGCAGAAACCGCCCAGGAACGCATTTTTCAAAGCGTTCGGATCGAACGTCATCGTGCTGTGCGACTCCACTCCGATCGTCACGTCCCGCTCCGGCATGATGAAGCGCAGGATCGCCCCTCTCCCGGGATCGTAATCCCGCTCGAAGCGCGCGCCGTCGACAGTGAAGGTATAGCTCGTGTCCGTGGCGGTCATGTAGCTGACTTCGACGGCATCCCCCGGCTCATACAGGGTCCCGGCGGCCCTGAAGCCCTGCTGTTTGAAGATGATACGGTATGTCGGCATGATGATCACCCCTTTCCGCATCCGTTCCACGCCAGTCCCGCCCCGCGGCCGTCGTCGAGCCAGTAATCCGCCCCGTCCGGCGCGCGGAAGACGGTTTCTGTGAGGTACGGCTCGGCCTCCAGCAGTCCTTCAAGCTCCCGGACGGTGTCCGCATAACGCGGATCGCCATACCGGTTCTCGAATTCGTGCGGGTCCTCCTTCAGATCGTACAGTTCCCGGTATACCCTGCCCCGGAGCCCGTCGCGGTTGATTTCGAGCTTCACGCCGTCCCGGAGCACAGCCGCCCGGTTGTCGCATTCGCTGATGATAAACAGCCTTCCTCCTCTTTCGGTCATTTGTCTGAGCGTCGTCCCGTCCGCCGTGGGAGGGATCGGCGCGCCCGCGAAACCGAGCAGGGTCGGGAAAATCTCCAGCGAGCTGACCGTCTCGGGAATCCTCCGCCCCGTCCTCTGTCCCGGGCTGTGGACGATCAGCGGGATCCGGAGCACATCCTCATAGAGGCTCCCGTTCTTGCCCCAGAGGGAGTGATTGCCCATCATCTCCCCGTGATCCGTCGTGAAAACGACGGCGAGATCGTCTCCGAACTTCGCGTGGGCGGCGGCCAGGATCCTCCCGATCCACTCGTCGATGAGGGCGATGTTGCCGAGGTACCGCCTGCGCCATTCGGTCCAGTATTCCCCGGTGTAGTTCTTCTGTGCGCCGTCCTTCGCGTGTCCGCTCCCCTCGGTGGTTCCCGGTCCGTGATAGCCCCGGGCGTGGTATTTCGTCCCGTCGTCCCATTCCCCGTCCAGGAAAACGCGCGGCTCCATCTTCGCGGGATCGATGCGGTCGGTGTATTCCCGCGGGGTATCGACGGGATAGTGCGGTCCCGAGAAGCTGACCCAGAGGAAGCTCGGCTCGTCCGGATCCCGGCTTTCGATGTCGTCGAGGGCCTGCCGCGCCGTCCATGCGTCGGGATGCATGGAGGAGTCAAAGGGAAAATCGTAGTACCCGTGGTTCACAGGATTCTCATGCGCCTCGTACCGGCAGGTCCGGAGCATCCCGCGCCGCGCCAGATCCTTTGCGTAGTCGTCGTAATACCAGAGGGAGTTGTTCTTGTCGTCCTGCAGGCGGAGCCTGTCCATGCCGAGCAGGCGGTAATAGGCCGTGAAGTGCTCATATTCCAGCGTCATGTCCCCCCTTGTCGCCGGGTACGGCACCGGAATGAAGTGGCACTTTCCGCACAGCGCGGTCCGGTAGCCCTGCTTTTTCAGCTCCGTGAAGAGATTCGGATGCTCGAGGGACAGGGACGCGCCGAAGATATTGGAGATCGACCCGGAGTGATGCGGGTACATGCCGGTCATGAAGGCGCACCGGGCGGGGAGGCACACCGGGCTGACGGTGTAGGCTGTTTCATAGACGTCGGAGCATTCCGCCAGCGCGTCCAGGTTCGGCGTCGTTCCGGTTCCCGCGCCGTAGCAGGACAGGGTGCGGAGGTGCTGCTCGTCGGTGGTGATGAAGAGGATATGGGGCTTTGACATGGGATCCCTTCTCCGTTCGGTCGGTATGCCTCATTATACCTCTTTTTTTCTTTTTTCGCAAGTTTTTCCCGCCTGTGTAAGAAAAAAGAAATCCGGAACCGGTTCGGAGAAAATTCCGTGATTCCGCACAAAAATATCGGAGAACGATTGATAAAACTGTGTTTTTATGCTATACTGACAGCGTAAGGACGTCGGACCGATGAAACTGCGTGCGCAGTACGAGAGAATCACAAGCTGTGAAGGAGGAACCCATGATGACGAAGAAACTCATATCGCTTCTGCTCGCCCTGCTTCTCCCGGCGGGAGCTCTTCTCTCCTGCTCCGAGAACAATTCTGACGAAACCCCGGCCGCCGGAAGCGATCCAACCGCGGTCAGCTCCGAGGAAACACCCGGAGAGACCGAGACCGAAATCGCCCGCGCGAACTATCCGGACAGCCTGCCCGAGCTGGACTTCGGCGGCGCGGACGTCATCGTTCACTCCCGGGGCGACGATTCCCCCACGGAGGTCGTGGCCGAGGAAATGACCGGCGAGGCCGTGAACGACGCCATCTACGAGCGGAACGCCCTGGTGGGACAGAAGCTGAACGTGAAGGTCGGTGTCTTCATCGGCGAGGGCTGGGAACGGTACGACACCAGCGTCAACGCCATCCGCTCCTCCATCATGGCCTCGGACGGCTCCTTCGACATCATCGCCGGATGGTCCGCCCGGATCCCTTCCCTGTCCCTTGAGGGACTGTTCCTGAACCTCAATGAGATGAATTATCTCGACTTTGACGCCATGTGGTGGAACCAGTCCGTGGTCAGCGATCTGCAGGTCGGCGGACAGCTCCACTTCCTGACCGGCGACATCGCCCGCTCCATGCTCTCCGCCATGTACTGCTACGCCTTCAACCAGCGGGTGGCGGAGGACAATCAGGTGGAGGACCTGTACGCCGTCGTGAAGGAGCACCGCTGGACCCTCGACTACGTGTATGATCTGACCTCGAAGATCTATTCCGATCTCAACGGCGACGGAAACGCGGACGACGGCGACTACTTCGGGCTCGTGACCAACGGCGGCAACGACGCGGACGCCTATATGCAGGGAGGACGGGTGTCCATGCTGTCCCGGGACGAGGAGGGCTATCCCGTGCTGGACGTAGACGAGGAATATCTGGCCTCCCTGGTGGAAAAGGTCTACGCCCTGCTTTGGGAGAATCCCGGCGGCCATCCCACGAAGGACAACAACGCCTGGTACACCGATTACCCCGCGTTCGTGGAGGACAGGGCCCTGTTCGCCACCGCCGTCATGTCCGGGATCATCGGGACCTTCGCGGACATGGAGAGCGACTACGGACTCCTGCCCTACCCCCTCTACGACGAGAATCAGCAGTCCTACGGCACGCGGGTCCAGGACGCGGTCTCCCTCTGGAGCATCCCCATCGACGCGAAGAACCCCGATATGTCCGCGGCCGTCATGGAGGCCCTGGCCGCACAGTCCTGGCGCACCGTCACCCCCGCCTACTTCGACGTGGCGCTGAAGCACCGCTATTCCCGGGACGTGCAGACGGCGGAGATGGTGGACCTCATCAAGGACAACATCTACATCAACTTCGAGTGCCTGTACAACGAGAGCATCGGCAATCCCTGGTTCGTCATGCGGAACCTGATGACGAACAAGAACAGCAATTTCGCCTCCTACTGGGCCTCTCAGAGAAAGATCATCGGCAAGCAGCTGGAAAAGGCGGTGGACAAGATCCGCGCCCTGGGGAACTGATCCGGAACTGAGCAGGATCGGCAGCGCATAAACATCGACAGGGGGCTGTCGCACTAACTCCTGAAATCGGAGAAATGCGACAGCCCTTTTGTGATCCAAAGGTATTCGTTATTCTTTTTCTCCTTTATCGAGGAGAAAAAGAACCAA
>CACYWX010000128.1:0-10638 GCA_902778205.1 uncultured Ruminococcus sp.
GCCCCGTGAAGGCGTCCACGATGATGACCTCGTTGTCCTTCACGATGTAGTCCGTATCCAGGTGCATGATGCCGTGGGCGCGGATGGCCTGATAGATGTGGTGGGTGATGTCTGCGTTCTCGGGATCGGAGAAGTTCTGGATGCCGAAGAACTTTTCCGCCTTGGCGATGCCGGACGCGGTGAGGGTCGTGGATTTCGCCTTTTCGTCCACAATGTAGTCCGCGTCGATGTCGTCGTTGTCCTCCTTGGTGTCCAGCTCCTTGATGACGTATTTTCTGAGGGTCCGGGCGAACCGGTCCGCCATGTCGTAGAGCATGTCCACCTCGGCGCCCTGGCCGGAGATGATGAGCGGCGTCCTGGCCTCGTCGATGAGGATGGAGTCCACCTCGTCCACGATGGCGAAGTTGTGGCCGCGCTGGGTCCGGTCCTCCTTGTAGATGACCATGTTGTCCCGCAGATAGTCGAAGCCGAACTCGTTGTTGGTGCCGTAGGTGATGTCGCAGTTGTAGGCGTGCTGCTTCTCGGCTCTCTTCTGGCCGTGGACGATCAGACCCGTCTCCAGCCCCAGGAACTCGTGGATGCGGCCCATTTCCTCGCAGCCCAGCCGCGCCAGGTATTCGTTGACCGTCACCACATGGACGCCCTTCCCCTCCAGCGCGTTCAGATAGGAGGGCAGAACCGCCACGATGGTCTTGCCTTCACCGGTCTTCATCTCGGTGATCCGCCCCTGATGGAGCAGGATGCCGCCCAGAATCTGCACATCGAAGGGCCGCTTGCCCAGGATCCGGTCGGACGCCTCTCTCGCGCAGGCGTAGGCGTCGGGCAGGATGTCGTCCAGCGTCTCTCCCTTGGCCAGTCTGTCCTTCAGAATATCGGTCTGGGAGCGCATGTCCGCGTCGCTCATGGCCTTGTATTTGTCCCCCAGAGCGTTGACATGCTTCAGGACGGGGGTGATTTTCTTGATCTGTCGGTCGCTGTAAGTGCCGAATACCTTGGTGATGATGCTCATCGTATGAAAAGCGGAACCGGAGCTTCCGGACTCCGCGCTGTCCCTTCCTCAGAATTTGCGCATGGGTATACGAAGTATATTATATGCCATCTATGATAAGATTTTAAGCGTAAAATGTAAACTTAATGAAAAGCGGGGGATTTTTTCTTTTTCGTTCCCTCTCTCTTGCGCCGCCGACTCCCGCGGAGTATAATGGTACCGTTCCGCGGAAAGCCGCGGTCAGAAAGGGACAAATCCATGAAAGACATCAACATCGTCCTGTACGAGCCCGAGATCCCCCAGAACACCGGCAACATCGCCCGGACCTGCGCCGCCACGGGAGCCTCCCTGCACCTGATCCGGCCCATGGGCTTCACGCCGGACGACCGGAAGCTGAAGCGGGCGGGACTGGACTACTGGCACCTGTTGGACATCACCTATTACGACGGGCTGGAGGACTTTTTCCGGAAAAATCCCGCGGTCCCCTTCTGGTGCTTCACCACCAAGGCGCCGCGGTGCTATACGGAGGTACACTACGAGGATCCCGTGTTCCTGTTTTTCGGCAAAGAGACGAAGGGCCTTCCGGAGGATTTCCTGAAGGCTCATCTGGACCGCTGCGTCCGGATCCCCATGCGGGAGAACCTCCGGAGCCTGAATCTGTCCAACGCCGCCGCCGTGGGAGTCTACGAGGTCCTGCGCCAGAGAGGCTTCCGAGGAGAACAGCCGGAAAGCGCGTATTTCACGGAGAACGCCTGACTGCTCACAGAAGCGGCGCGATCAGGTTGAACAGGGCACGGAAGAACCGCCGGAGAGCCGAGACCTTGTCCGGGACCTCCAGGAGACGCGAATCGGCGAACACCCGCTCGAAATCCCGCCGGATGTCCGGGATGCAGTCGGTTCCGTACATCCACGCGCCGCACTCGAAATGCAGATACAGACTGCGGTAGTCCAGATTCACGCTCCCAACCGCCGCGTACCGGTCGTCGCAGAGAAAACCCTTGGCGTGGACGAAGCCGGGGGTGTACTCGTAGATCTTCACGCCTCCCTCCAGCAGACGGGGATAGAAATTCTTGGTGGTTTCGTTGATCAGATGCTTGTCCGGGATCCCGGGGGTCACGATCCGCACGTCCACGCCGCACCGGACCGCGTTCAGCAGACTGCGCTCCATGATCTCGTCGATGATCAGATAGGGCGTGGTGATCCAGACGTACCGCTCCGCCTGCTGGATCAGGTTCAGATAGACGTTCTCCCCCACGGCCTCCCCGTCCATAGGCGCGTCCGTATAGGGCTGGACCACGCCGGAGCCGCAGATGTCCCGGAATGCGGAGGGAGGCGGGAGAAAGGCGGCGTACTCCTCCTCCGTGTCGCTGTCCGATCCGCAGAGGTAGTCCCACATGGTGAGAAACATGCACGTGAAGCTCCAGGAGGCCCGCCCCCGGATCATGACGGCCGTGTCTTTCCAGTATCCGAAGCGGCGCACCGTGTTGATGTACTCGTCCGCCAGATTGACGCCTCCCGTGAAGGAGGTGACTCCGTCTATGACGCAGATCTTCCGGTGGTCCCGGTTGTTCTGCCGGGCGGTCAGGAAGGGAACGAACCGCTGGAAAATGCGGCAGTCGATCCCCTCGGACCGGAGCTGTGCGTCGAAATGCCGGTCCACGGATACGGCGCACCCCACGTCGTCATAAATGACCCGCACGTCCAGCCCCTGACGGACCTTGTCCAGCAGGATCCGGTGGACCGCCTCCCACATCTCCCCCTCGCCGATGATGAAATACTCCAGGAAGATGTACCGCTCCGCCTTTTCCAGCTCCTCCAGCAGGACCGGGAACATGGCCTCGCCGCTTTCGAAATACCGGGTCTTACACCCCTCCGAGGCCGGCGTGAAGGAGGCGGACCGGATATAGCGGGACTGGCGTGCTGCTCCCGGACACTCCTCATCCAGACGCGCAAGGATCCGGTCGGAAATGCATTCCCCGTTCTCGTCCCGGTCTGCCAGGGCGGCGGATTCTTCCAGGGCGTCCTCCATGAACCGCATCTTTTTTTTACGCCGTCCGGAGATGCGGTTCCCTCCGAAAATCAGATACAGCGCCATGCCGAACACGGGAAAGGCAAAGGCCACCGCCATCCACGCGATCTTGTAGGGGCCGTTGTGACTGGACCGCATCAGATACAGCAGAAACGCCAGGGACAGAACGGCGACGGCGGCGTTGTACACATAATAATAGCTGGCCAGAACAATGGCGGACCAGAAAATCAGGAACAGCTGGACGGCGATCAGCAGGAACACGATCACCACCCGGCTTGTCATGAACCGTTTCAGCTTCTTTTTCATTCTTCCACCCGACAGCTTGAATTGATCCACTCCTATTATACCGGATGCGGCCCGGTCTGTCAAGCGGGAGAAGGCGCGCCGCCGATCCCGAAAAAAGTCCGGACGGTCCTCTCCATATGAGAAGAGCCGTCCGGTTTTCGTTTCCGATCAGAGGATGATGCAGATGAGGCCCTGGCTCCCCTCGTTGATGATCTTCGAGAGGGTCTCGCCGAACTTTCGCCGGGCGTCCGGAGGCATGTGCTCCAGCTTGGCGTGCAGGCCGTCGTTCAGCAGATCGTACAGGGTCCGGCCGAACATGTTGGATTCCCACAGACCGGAGGGATCCCGCTCGAAGTCCTCCATCAGCTGCTTCACCGTCTCCTCGGACTGCTGCTCCGTCCCGACGATGGGGGAGATCTCCGCGTCTATGTCCGCCCGGATCATGTGGATGGAGGGAGCCGTGGCCCGGAGCCGGACGCCCCATCCCCCGCCCTGCCGGATGATCTCCGGTTCGTGCAGCTCCAGGCTGTCCGCTTCCGGCATGACGATCCCGTAGCCGTCCCGGTTCACCGCGTCGATGGCCTCCCGGTACCGGCTGAGCTCTCCGGATTCCGCGGCAAGACGGGTCAGCGCGCCGAGCAGCTCCTCCTCCCCGGTCATGGGAATGCCGGTCAGCTCGGATACCGTGTCGTAGTACAGTCTGTCGGGGAGGGTCAGCTTCAGCTCCGCCAGCCCGACTCCGGCGTCCGCCGACAGCACCGCTGCCTCCGCGCCTCCTCCCTCTCCCGCCGGAAGCAGAAGACGGTCCGCCTCCGCCGCCAGAGTCCGGGCGAAGGATCCCCGGGCGTCCGCCAGCTTTTTCAGCGTACCCGCCGCCGTCCTCACAGCGTCGCGGAGCGCGGTCCGGACCCGGTGATCCTCCGGAAGGGCGGCCGTCCACTCCGGCAGGACCACCACGGCCTCCCGTGCCGGAAATTCGTCCGCCAGCATGCCGAGGATGTGCCGGAAATCCTCCGCGTCCAGCTCCGCGCAGGATACCAGAGCCACGGGCGCGCCGTATTTCTCCTCCAGCCTCTCCGCCAGAGCCGCCGACTCCGGAGCATCCGGCCTTGAGGAATTGAGGATCACGGCAAAGGGCTTCCCCAGCTCCGTCAGCTCGGCCGCCACCCGTTCCTCCGCCGCCGTATAGCTTTCCCGGGGCAGATCCCCCACGGTGCCGTCCGTGGTGACCAGCATCCCCACGGTGGCGTGCTCCGCGATGACGCGGTGGGTCCCGAAGGCGGCGGCCTCCTCGAAGGGAACCGGCTCCTCGTGCCACGGCGTCCGGACCATGCGGACCTCTCCCTCTTCGGTGCCTCCCATGGCGCCCGGGATCATGTATCCCACGCAGTCCGCCAGCCGCACCCGCATCTCCGCTCCGTCCACCCGGATGTTCACGCCGCCGTCGGGAATGAACTTCGGCTCCGTGGTCATGACGGTCCTGCCTCCCGCCGACTGGGGCATCTCGTCCCTCGCCCGGATCCGGTCCCCCTCGTCCGGGATGTTGGGGAGCACCACCTCCTCCATAAACCGCTTGATGAAGGTGCTCTTCCCCGTCCGCACCGGTCCCACCACGCCGATGTACACGTCCCCGTGGGTGCGCTCCGCAATATCCCTGTAAATCGATGTATCCGCCACTGTTCCCGATCCTCCCGCTTCATTCTCACACAACTCCGCACCGATCCCACGGACAAACCGGGGTCCTCTGCGGAACCTGTCTGCGTCAGCATATGCGGAGGAGAGGGCCCGTATGCCGGACTGATTCCGCGAAAAAACGCGGAGCGCCCATAGCGGGAACTCCGCGTCGTCCGAAATACGATATCCCGGACGGTCAGAACATGGTGAGCTGGTTGGACTGGGACATGCCTTTCAGGGCTCCGTTCTTCTCCAGCAACTCCAGAATGCTCTTCGACACCTTGGCCTTGACCCTGAGGTCCTCCACGGACAAAATCGTCCCGGACCGCATGGCGTTCATGATGTTCTCCGCCGCCGCGCTGCCCAGTCCCGGGAGACTGGTGAAGGGCAGGCGGATCTTCCCGTTCTCCGGCAGGAATTTCGTGGCGTGAGACTTGCCTATGTCCACGGGAAGGAAGTCGTACCCGCGCTCGAAGCACTCGTTGACCAGCATCAGCGCGTCCTCCAGGGCTCCTTCGGTGGCGGATTTGTCCTTGCCCCGCCTTTTCAGCTCCTGATAGGTCTCCTTGCAGTGCCTCCGCCCCTTCATGACCACCTCTCCGTCGAAGCCGTCCGGAGCCGCCGTGAAGTAGGCCGCGTAGAACTCCACTGGATAGTAGATCTTGTACCACATGAGCCGCACCGCGTCGATGGCGTAGGCGGCGGCGTGGGCCTTCGGGAACATGTACCGGATCTTCTGCAGGGAGTCGATGTACCACTCCGGCACGCCGTTCTCCCGCATGGCGGACTGCATCTCGTCGGGAATAATGAGACCCTTCTTGTTCTTCCGCACGAACTCCATGATCTTGAAGGACAGGGATTTCTCCATGCCGTACTTATGGATCAGGGTCATCATAATGTCGTCGCGGCACCCGATGACCTCGGAGATCGTGCAGATCTTCTGGTTGATGAGCTCCTCCGCGTTGCCCAGCCAGCATCCGGTGCCGTGGGTCAGCCCCTGGATCTGGAGGATGTCCGCGAAGTTCTTCGGCTGGGCCTTCATCAGGACGCCCCGGATGAACTGGGTGCCCAGCTCCGGCAGTCCCACCGTGGAGGTCTGGCTGTCGATCTGCTCCGGCGTGACGCCGATGGGAGCGGTGGAGGTCAGTCCCTCGTAGCAGGCGGGATCGGACAGGGGGACGTCGGTGACCTTGATCCCCGTGTACTCCTCCAGCCTCTTGTACTTGGTGGGAATATCGTGTCCCAGGATGTCCAGCTTCAGGATGGTGTCGTGCAGGTAGGTGAAGGCGAAGTGGGTGGTGATGATCTCCGCCCCGGCCTTGTTGTCGGAGGGGTGCTGGACCGGGGAGAAATCGTAGATCTCGTACTCCGCCGGCACCACGATGACGCCGCCCGGATGCTGGCCGGTGTTCTTCTTGACGCCCATGCAGCCGTTCACCAGCCGGTCCATCTCCGCCCGGTTGACGGATATGCCCCGGTCCTCCAGGAAGTGAGCCGCGTAACCGTAGGCCGTCTTGTCCGCCAGGGTGCCGATGGTGCCGGCCTTGAAGGCGTGGCCCTTGCCGAACAGGACCTCCGTGAACTTGTGGGCCGCGCCCTGCACGTCCCCGGAGAAGTTCAGGTCGATGTCCGGGGTCTTGTCGCCCTTGAAGCCCAGGAAGGTCTCGAAGGGAATGTCGTGCCCGTCCCGGTCGCAGTCCTCCCCGCAGACGGGGCATTTCTTCGGAGGCAGGTCGAAGCCGGAGCCCACCTCGCCGTTCTCAAAGAACTGACTCCACCGGCACTTGGGGCACCGGTAATGGGGAGGCAGGGGATTCACCCGGGTGATGCCGCCCATGGTAGCCGCGAAGGAGGAGCCCACGGACCCCCGCGAGCCCACCTGATAGCCCTTCTCCTCGCTGTTCTCCACCAGCTTCCGGGCGATGATGTACATGATGGCGAAGCCGTTGGAGATGATGGAATCCAGCTCCCGCTTCAGCCGGGCCGACACCACCTCAGGCAGGGGATCCCCGTACATCTCACGGGCCAGGGACCAGCATTTGGTAGTCAGCTCCTCCTCCGCTCCGTCGATGTGGGGCGGATAGTTGCCCTTGGGGATGGGACGGACCTCCTCGATCATGTCGGCGATCTTGTTTGGATTGGTGATGACCACCTCCCGGGCAGTCTCCTCCCCCAGATAGGCGAACTCCTCCAGCATCTCCTCCGTGGTCCGGAAGTAGAGCTTCGTCTCCCGGTCCGCGTCCTTGAAGCCCTGACCGGAGAGGATGATGCGCCGGTAGATCTCGTCCTCGGGATTTTTATAATGGGCGTCGCAGGTGGCGCAGACGGGACGGCCCGCCTTTCTGCCCAGCTCCACGATTCTCCGGTTGTAGTCCCGCAGGGCTTCCTCGTCCTTCGCGCTTCCCTCCCGGATCAGGTATTCGTTGTTGCAGATGGGCTGGATCTCAAGATAATCGTAGAACTGCGCCATCTCGATGAGATCCGCCTCGGGCTTGCCCTCCATGATGGCCCGGAACAGCTCGCCCTCGGAACAGGCGGAGCCCAGGATCAGCCCCTCTCTCAGCTCCTCCAGCCGGGTCTTCGGAACCCGGGGATGGCGGTAATAATACTTGAGGTAGGAGTCCGACACCAGCTTGTAGAGGTTCTTCAGCCCCACCTGATTCTTCACCAGGATGATCTGATGGAAGTTCTTGAGCTTCAGCGTATCCGCCTTTTCTGCCATCATATAGTTGAGGCGCGCCACGTCCTCGATGCCGTCCTCCCGGAGCCTCTCCACCATGCACCCGAAGATCAGGGCCAGCATTTCCGCGTCGTCGGAGGCCCGGTGGTGGTTGAAGTCCCCCAGGTCGTAGTGTTACGCCAGCGTGTCCAGCTTGTGGTTTTTCAGGGACGGATTCAGATACCGGGACATGGCCAGGGTATCAAGGTAGGGATTCTCAAAGGGCATGCCGCACCGCTCGGACGCCTGCCGGATGAAGCCGGTGTCGAAGGCCGCGTTGTGGGCCACCAGCATCCGGTCTCCCACGAAGGCGAAGAAGGCCTCAAGGGCATCCTTTTCCTTCGGCGCGCCCTTCACCATGTCGTCCGTGATGCCCGTCAGCTCCGTGATGTTCTCCGGAATGGGACACTCGGGGTCCACAAATGTGTTGAACCGCTCGGAGATCTTCCCGTCCCGGAACAGGACCGCGCCGATTTCGGTGATCCGGTTGGCGGTGGCGGAGAGGCCGGTGGTTTCGATCTCGAACACTGCGAACTCGCCGTCGAAGCGGATGTCCTCCCCGCGATATCGTTGGCCAGCATGGCGATGGGAAAGCTCTGCAGATTGCCGTGGTCTGTGATGGCGATGGCACGGTGTCCCCATTTCGCGGCGGTATTTACAATGTCATCCGCTTTGATCAGGGCGTCCATGGCGGACATGTTGGTGTGCAGATGGAGCTCCACCCGCTTCTCCTCCGCCCGGTCCCGGCGCGCCTCCTCCTTTACCTGCATGATGTCGGTGAACTGCATGTAGAGGTCGTTGTCGAACTTGTCCGACTTGATGGTGCCCCGGACGGCGTACTGCTTGCCCTTGGAGAACAGCGCCTCCGTCTCAGCCGCCGATTCGGCCGGAACGGTGACCTTGATGTAGATGGACGCCTCCCGGTCCGTGCCGGCGAAGGTGAACATGACCTTGTCGCCCCGGCGCGTCTCCTTCTGATCCACCGCGAAGATCTCGCAGAGGATCACGGCTCCCCGGGCGGCGGAACGGATGGAGCGCAGAGGCTTCACGCCCCGGATGGGAAACTCCTCCCCGAACACCAGCTTCGGCTCTGAGCAGTCGAAGGTGATGCGCCCGCACCGGATCCGGTTGTCCGGCAGCTCCTCTGCCTCGGGATTCCCTTCAAGCAGGGAGTCCGTTCTCGGCAGAACGGGCTTTTCCTCCTCGGCCGGAACGTCGGGAACGGGAGAGGACGCCATGGCCTCAAGCCGCGCGTGCTCCTCCACGATGGCGGCGGAGGAGGCGTTGAGCTTCTCCAGCTGGCGGGACATGTATTCGGCGTAGGCCTCCTCCGCGTCTCCGGACTGGCGCAGGTCCACGTGAATCTGCTTTCCGAACTCGCTGTACACGATCCCCTCGATGACCCGGGCCGTCTCCGCCAGGCTCAGAAGAGTCAGCCCTCCCTTTGAGAAGGGGATGGAGATCGTCACGTCGTCCCCGTTTCCCTCCAGCTCGTAACGGTCGAAAAAGCCGTGACAGACAATCCCGATCCGTCCGGCTTCCACCAGCGCCTCGCTCATATAATCCATGGAGAACAGGGCCGCGTCGTACCGGGGCAGGATGCGCACCTGTGTCAGATCGTACCCCTCGCGGATCACGTTCTCCAGGGCGTACAGGTCCCGCTTCCGATAGATCCGCGGGAGACGGCACCGGACCTCCGCCATGCGCGCCTCCCGGTCCACCCGGAGCTGGAGGTCCGTCGCCTCGGCGAAAATGTCCCTGCCTGCCCCCGTCAGACCGTCCGCCACGCGGGAGAAGATTTCGGAAAGAGAACGGCTGCCTTTTGCCATACTGTCACCTCTGATTGATTCTGCACGCCAGTCCCACCGCCCGCGTCATTCCTCAAGAGCGCGGAGGGTGGCCCTCACCAGATACTCCACCGCTTCCTCCTCCGGGACGGTCTCGATCCGTTCGCCGCCGCGGAAGAAGACGCACTTCCCGACTCCCCCGGCAATACCGAAATCCGCCTCCCGGGCCTCTCCGGGACCGTTGACCACACACCCCATGACGGCCACCTTCAGCCGCTTCCCGCGGGTGTCGAGACCGGCCACGGCTTCCTTGTAGCGCTTTT
The DNA here is from genome assembly GCA_902778205.1 of uncultured Ruminococcus sp. Taxonomy (GTDB): domain Bacteria; phylum Bacillota; class Clostridia; order Oscillospirales; family CAG-272; genus UMGS1696. Next base: position 9,806 of record CACYWX010000128.1, read on the forward strand.
CCAGCCCGATGAGATCGATCTTCGTCCGCCCGCAGGTGGGACAGGAAATCACGTCGATGCCGCCCCGGGGATCCAGTCCCACAGCCCGCAGGATTNGCAAAGGCGCGGACCTCCTCCGGATCCGCCGTCAGGGAGACCCGGAGCGTGTCGCCGATCCCCTCCGTCAGCAGAGCGCCGATGCCGATGGCGTTCTTGATGAGGCCGGAATAGTCGTCCCCCGCCTCGGTCAGGCCGATGTGCAGGGGATAACCGCACATGGACCGCACCAGACGGTTGGCCCGGAGCATTTCGGACACCGAGGAGGATTTGATGGATACGACGATGTCGGAGAAGCCGCAGTCCTCAAAGGCACCTGCCTCCTCCAGGGCGGATTCCGCCAGAGCCTCCGCCGTAGGCGCGCCATACTTTTCCAGCAGGCGCTTGTCCAGGGATCCGCCGTTGACGCCGATCCGCACGGGCAGTCCGTGGGATTTGAGGCTTTCCGCCACCTCTCGGACCTTCCACTTCTCGCCGAGGTTGCCGGGATTGACCCGGATCTTGTCCGCCCCCGCCTCCGCCGCCGCCATGGCGATCCGGTAGTCGAAATGCACGTCGGCCACCAGCGGACAGGTGACGCCCCGCTCCTTTGCGTACCGGAAGACGGGTGCGCATTCTGCCGTGGGGACCGCCAGACGCACAATGTCGCATCCCGCCTTTTCCAGACGGAGGATCTGGGCGGTTGTCCCCTCGAAATCCTCGGCGGGCACGTTGGTCATGGACTGTACCGTCAGGGGAGCGCCTCCTCCGACGGTCAATCCTCCTTCCCGGACGGGCCGGGACTGCATTTTTCCCAT
>CACYWX010000128.1:10650-13353 GCA_902778205.1 uncultured Ruminococcus sp.
GATCATCAGCACGATCAGACCCGCGAAATGCACGTATCCCTCGAGCTCCGCCCGGACGGGACGCCGCCGGATCAGCTCGATGAACTGGAAAACCAGCCGTCCTCCGTCCAGGGCGGGCAGAGGCAGCAGGTTCATGACGCCGAGGTTCATGGAGATCACCACGGCCAGATAGACCAGATCGCCGAAGCCCTGCTCCGCCGCCTCACCCAGAGCCTTGGTGACGCCCACGGGACCGGACACCGCCTCCATGCCGTACCGCCCCGTGATCAGATCGAACAGGGACTCCCAGATCATCTTCACCGTGTTGACGGACCGGAAGAAGGCCTCCCGGAGCACCGTCCCCGCGTTCTTCGCAAGGGGCTGGACCTTGAAATCCACGGTGCCGAAGAGGGTCCCCATCTCCGTAAAGGTCGGGAACACCACGTGCTCCACCACGACCCGCTCCCCGTTACGTATCACGGTGATGTCCAACGGCTCCACCCCCTTGCGCATGATCTCGTAGATCACCTCGTTGGCGATGTGGGTGCGGGTGCCGTTTACCGCCACGATCCGGTCCCCCAGACGAAGCCCCGAGGATTCCGCGTAGCAGACGCCGTCCTCATTGTAGGAGAACGCGCCGATGGTGGTGGACGGAAGAACCGGCTCCGCGGCCATGAGGATCCCCATGACCAGAACGCCCACCAGAAGATTGGTCAGGGCGCCGGCGGAGGTGACGATGATCCTCTGCCACACGGGCTTGGAGCGGAAGGAATTCTCGTCCGGGGAATCGTCGTCCTCTCCCTCCATGGAGACAAATCCCCCGATGGGAAAGGCTCTGAGGGAGTAGGCGATGCCGGTTTTCGGCGACGTGCGGGACACCAGCTTCGGCCCCATGCCGATGGCGAACTCCAGGATCTTCACCCGGAACAGCCGCGCGGTCAGATAATGGCCCAGCTCATGAATAAAGATCAGAAAGCCGAAAATCAGCAGAGCCAGCAGAATGGTCAGAATATTGATAGGATCACACCCTTTTTGATTGCTCGATCAGGCCGCGGCAGACCCGTCCGGCCTCGGAGGCAGTATATGCCGCGGTTTCTCCGTTTACTTCCCAGTATATCCCGATTTTTCCCAGGGTTTCTATCACAAAAGATGAAACTTCCGTGAATCCGATCTCCCCGGAGAGGAAGGCATCCACCGCCTCCTCGTCCGCCGCGATGAGTCCCGCAGGACAGGTTCCTCCCGTCCGGACCGCCTCCCTCGCCGCCTCCAGCAGAGGAAAGGTCTCCGTGTCCGGCTCCGCGAAGGTCAGGGAGCCCAAGGCGGCGAAATCCAGGGGCGGCAGGTCTGCGGGCGCGATCCGGGGAGCCGATGCGGCGTATCGGATGCAGTCCCGCATGTCGGGCCGTCCCAGCTCCGCGTAGAGCGTCCGGTCCGCCCACTCCACCATGGAATGGACGATGCTCTGCCGGTGGATCAGCACCTTCACCCGGTTCTCGGGGATGCCGAAGAGCCGCACCGCCTCGATGATCTCGAAGCCCTTGTTCATGAGGGTGGCGGAATCCACCGTGATCTTCTTCCCCATTTTCCAGGTGGGATGGGCCAGAGCCTCCGCCGCCGTGACGGACGAGAGCTCCGCCGCCGTTCTGCCGCAGAAGGGTCCTCCCGAGGCGGTCAGCAGAAGCCGGCTCACGTCCCGGATGTCGTGTCCCTCGAGACACCGGTAGATGGCGGAATGCTCGCTGTCCACCGGGATCAGTTCCCCGCCGGATTTCCTCAGCTTCTCGAAAATCAGATCCCCGCAGGCGATGACGGCCTCCTTGTTGGCCATGGCGACCCGTTTCCCGGAATTGGCCGCGGCTAGTGCGGACGGAAGGCCCGCCAGCCCGGAGATGGAGTGGAAGATGATGTCCGCGTCAACCTGCCGCACGGCGTCCAGGATTTCCCCGCTCCGCCACAGGATCTCAGGAACGGGCGTCCCATCCGCTCTCAGAAGGCGTTCCAGTTCCCGGGCGGCCTCCTCCGTCAGCACCGCGGCGATGCGTGGAGAGAATTCCCGGATCTGTTCCGCGAAGAGGGCCGTGTTCTCTCCCGCCGTCATCATGGAGACGGGGATCTGCATCTCCCGGAGCACGTCCAGGGTCTGGGTTCCCACGGATCCGGTGGAACCGAGGACGCAGGCGGAATCCGCCCGGAACCGGGGATTCGGATTTAAGTTAACCATGTCGAATCGTTCCTGAAGATAGAAAATTATATGAGATATTGCGAAACGCCCGGGATCATGGTGAGGATCATCAGGGCGAGGGCCGTCAGGAGCACGCTGTCGAAGCGGTCCAGCACGCCGCCGTGGCCCGGGAAGATCCAGCCGTAGTCCTTGACGCCGTACCGCCGCTTGATGACGGACATGGCCAGGTCCCCGATCTGGGAGATCACCGCCGCGACGGCTCCCGCCAGTCCCATGAGGACGTAGTTCACGTTGAGATCCGGCGCGAAGAACCGCTTCACGATCCAGGCATAGAGGATGAATCCGAGGACCGCGAACACCACGCCGCCGACCGCTCCCTCCACGGTCTTCTTCGGGGAGACCTCGGGGATCAGCTTGTGCTTTCCGAAGGCCCGTCCCACCAGATAGGCGAAGGTGTCCGACACCCAGGGGCCGATGAACGCCAGCAGATAGCGGTAGGGTCCCGCCATTCTCAGGGCGGTCAGGCACATGAAGGCGGCAGA
>CACYWX010000129.1 GCA_902778205.1 uncultured Ruminococcus sp.
TCAGGGCGCTGCCCCGACACCTGGGGAGCTGCGCATCCCCGGCGACCGTTTTGTAAAAGGTCGATCAAAACTTTCAGACTGTTTTGCGACAGCCCGTTTTTCCTTTCCCGATTGACACGCTCCGCCGCGGTGTGCTATAATCGGGTATCCGCAAGGTGTGACATATAATGAAAGCGAGAACGGCTATGAAACCCATTCTGAATCCTCTTCTTCCCTCCGGGATCTACGTGCCGGACGCGGAGGCCCACGTCTGGGAGGACGGCAGGATCTACCTCTACGGCTCTTTCGACCTGCCGGGACATGAGGGCTACTGCTCCGACGTGTATCACGTCTATTCCTCGGACAACCTCCGGGACTGGGTCGACCACGGCGTGTCCTTCTCCCTGGCCATGACGAAGGACGGCTGGGCGAAGGATCTAGGCGCGCTCTACGCTCCGGACTGCGCATACCGGAACGGTCTTTACTACCTTTATTACTGCGTCCCGGACGGGCGGTGCGGCGTTGCGGTCAGCGATTCCCCCGCGGGTCCCTTCGAGGATCGGGGACCCATGGCAAACGTCCACGGCATCGATCCCGCCGTCCTGATCGACGACGACGGGCAGGCCTGGTTCTACTGGGGCCAGTTCGACGCGGTGCGGGCGGCCCGGCTGAAGGACAACATGCTGGAGATCGATCCCTCCACGGCGGTCCAGCCCCTGTCCGTGGCGGAGCACGAATTCCACGAGGGCTCCTCCGTCAAGAAGATCGGCGGGAAATACTACTACCTCTTCACCGACACCCACCGCCACGGAGGACGCGCCACCTCCATGGGATACGCCGTCTCCGACTTCCCGGACCGGGGCTTCCGGTACGGCGGCATCGTCATCGACAATTTCGGCTGCGACCCGGCCACCTGGAATGACCACGGCTCCCTCTGCGAATTCCGGGGGCAGTGGTACGTCTTCTATCACCGCTCCACCCACGGCGGCGTATACTCCCGCCACGTCTGCGCCGAACCGATCCGCATCGAGGCCGACGGCTCCATCCGCGAGGTGAAAATGACCTCCGGCCTGTTCTCCGGGGAAGAGACCGTCCCCGCCTGGCGCGCCGCGGAGCTGTCCGGAAACGTCCGGATCGCGGGAGACGGGGAGTCCGCCTTCGGATGCGCCCTGACGGGGATCCGGAACGGCGACCGCGCCCTTCTCCGGTCCTTCTCCTTCGATGGGGAGGACGGCTTTGCCCTGAGCGTCCGGTGCGCGGTCTCCTGCCGGGCGGAGGTCTGTCTCGACGGGCGGTACGCGGGATGCGTGAAGATCTCTCCCTCCGACGGGTTCGCGGAGGTCCGGGGGAGCTTCGAGGGTCCTGCGTCCGGCGTGAAGGAGGCCGAGCTCCGGTTTTACGGAGAGGACTTCGACGCCGCGCTGGACGGGATCCGCTTTTTCCGCCGGTAAGGCGCTCCGGAGGAAAAAGGACGAAAACGCTCTTTTCATTTGGATGAAGCTGTGCTATAATTAATTGAACGCTCCCATGCCGAACCTCCGGCGCGGTCAGCGGGACTGTCACGGTCAGATACCGGAAAGGAACGCATCATGAAAAAAGCCGCTGTTCTCCTCCTCGCCGCCCTCCTGCTGCTGCCGTCCCTCGCGGCCTGCGGGGAAAGCCAGGCCAATGGGGACGAGCCCGTGTCCTCCCCTTCCGACGCCGCGCCGTCCGAGGTACTCTCCCCGGAGGAGACGGACGCGGAGGCCGAATCGCCCATGGCCCGCTGGGACGTCGTACCAAAAACCGACCTTGGCGGCATGGCGGTCGTAGCCACCACCAACCCGTTCGACTCCAACTTCTACAACGTCCTGGACTGGGACGAGACCACCGGGGACAATCTGAAGGACGCCATGTACAACCGCAACCGCGCGGTGGAGGACACCCTGAACTGCAAGTTCTCCGTGATCTACGGCAGCGGCTCCAGCGTGCTGGAGAAGTCCGTCTCGGCGGGCAGCGGCGACGTGGATTTCGCCTACAACCTGCTGAGCCAGGGCGGCGGTCTGATCCAGAAGGGGTTCCTCATGCCCTTCGACCGGCTGGAGAACATCGACATGACGCAGCCCTACTGGGATCAGGGCGCGCAGAGGTACCTCCGGATCCTCGGAAAGATGTATTTCGGATTCGTGGACTTCGGCTTTGACCACTACGACTCCCTGGCGGTGCTGTTCTACAACGGCAAGCTGGTGACCGACTATCAGCTGGAGGACCCGCAGGAGCTGGTGCTGGAGGACACGTGGACCATCGACAAAATGGCCGGCCAGATCTCCTCGGTGCTGACCGACGTCAACGGCGACGGAAAGTACACGCTGGCCTACGACGTGTTCGGGCTGACGGGGCGCGAATACTGGTTCCAGCCCCTGCTGAACCGCTCCGGCGAATACCTCATCACCTGGGACGACGAGGCGGAGAACTTCGTGCTCCACATGACCGACGACCGGTTCGTGCGGGTGTCCGAGGCCATCACCGCCATCTACAGCAAGTCCAATCCCGCCACAGACTACTCCGATTACGACAAGGGGCGGATCGCCTTCTCCGAGGGCCGTTCCCTGTTCTATTCCCGCCTGCTGGGAGATTTCCGCCAGCTCCGGGAAGTGGAGGACGACTACGGCGTGGTGTGCTTCCCGCGCTATTCCGAGGACAGCGGCGACTCCTCCTACTTCGTGAAGAACCCCACCACCCTGTACCTGCCCACCGTGGTGGCCGACGCCAACGGGGACGGAGCCCAGGACTACCCACAGATCGGGATTTTCCTTGAGGCCATGGGGGCCTACACCTTCGACATCACCCTGGACGTGTACCTGGAGAACACCGTCATCGGCAAGGGCATGCGGGACGAGCGCTCGGCCGATATGGTGCGGCTCATGATGCTGAACCGCAGCTTCGACCTGGCCGAGGCCTTCGGCTTCCACGACGTAATGGACCAGTATCTGGCCGCCGTCGTCAAGGGCGAGGGCCTGGCGTCCGGCGCGCAGAAGGCCGGGAAGATCTTCGACAAAATCAGCGATAAGATCGTGAAGAAGATCCGGGAATACGACTGATATTCATCCATCCTGCACAGACCTGTGACCGGGAAGCGCGGGTTCTTCGGAATGCGCGCTTCTCCGTTTCCCGGGACAACCCGTGCGGCTGTCCCGGAGCATATTTATTACCCCTTTCAGAAAGGAATCACCATGAACAAGCAGAATCTGAAATCCATCCTGGCCGCCGTTCTCTGCGCGGTTGTTCTGACCGTACCCGCAGGCGCGGCGGAGCTGACCTTCCGGGACGTTCCGGCCGACGCCTGGTATTACAACGACGTGCTGACCGCCGTGGAGGACGGGCTGGTGAACGGACAGAGCGCGGACGCCTTCTGCCCGGAGGACTCCATCACCGCCGCGGAGGCCGTCAAGCTGGCCGCCTGCATCCGCCAGAAGAAGACCACGGACGCCGTGACCCTCAAAAACGGCGATCCCTGGTACGCCACCTATGCCGCTTTTGCAAAGGAAAACGGAATCCTCGGCGAGGACCCGGACTGGAACAGCCCCATCTCCCGGGCGGACTGCATGGTCCTCTTCGGCCGGGCCCTCCCGGAGGAGGAGAACGAAGCCATCAACGACATTCCGGACGGCGCGTTCCCGGATCTGGCCGCTCAGTCCCCGAAGTCGGAGGAGATCTACCGCCTGGCCCGGGCCGGGATCGTACAGGGGGATGAAAAGCACCTGGTCCATCCCGACGATCCGGTCCGCCGTTGCGAGGTGGCGGCGCTCCTCACCCGGGTCATGAACGCCGAAAGCCGCCTGTCCTTCAATCTGAGCACGGAGAATCCGGTCCGTGCGTCCGACTTCACCGGCATGTGGCAGGACCGGACCAGCGGCCGCGCCTCCCTCACCGTCATGTCCTCGGAGGAGTATCCCTTCTACGACGTGAAGATCGTGTGGGGTGACAGCGCTTCCTCCGCCGGGGAGTGGACCATGAAGGCCTCCTTCAGCGAAGCCGCCGGACGGATGACCTATGAAAACGGGGAAATGGCCTTCGTGACCTATGATTCCAATGGAAAAGAGACCCGGGACGTACACTGGTCCGACGGGCAGGGGTATTTCTCCCTGGAGGCGGACGGCACCATGAGATGGCAGGACAGCCGCGAGGAGAGAAGCGCGGAGTTCCGGCTGGAGCGCGTTCCCGTCCGGACTCCCTCTCCGGAACAGCTGACCGATGAGTTCTTCCGGGTGGTCGGCGGGATCGAGAGCGGAACGGCCGGAGCCTCCCTGAAGCAGGCCCTCGCCATCCGCGACGTGCTGCAGTTCGCCGTCCGGAACGATCTCTGGGCCGCGGACGCCGGGACGCTCCGGGACAATCTCCTGACCGCCTGGCTGGCCATGACCGACGAGGAGCGGGGAGCCTTCGACGCGAACTTCATCTCCCTGCTGACCCGGATGCGGGATGCCTGGGAGGACTGGGACGCCGCGAGAGGAGCCTTTGAAGACGCGGGCGCGGCCGAGGCCATGGATCCCCTGATGGATCTGCGCTCCGCCAGACTGTCCTGGGATATTCTCACATCCAACACCCTCACCATGGGGAACTCCGCCGGACAGTGACTCCGTCTTGCTTTTTCCGGGGATTTATGGTACACTGAAAAAAACACCGGGCGGCAGTCCGGTTCACGGGGGACGACGACATGAAGCTCGATCTCGACATCGAACGGTTCTGGAAGGACGAGGAGCACGCCCACGACGAAAACTGCTTCTCCAAATCGGCGGAGCAGGTGGCCCTCGGCATCCGGATGAGCGACGAATGCGTATTCGCGGAGCTGGGAGAGGAGGGTCAGCCCTGGGGGTACACCGATCCCGTGCGGAGGTACGACCTGAACTGCCGCTACAACGAAAAGGCCCGGCAGATCGTGGGACGGCCCCTGCTGGCAGAGCATAAGCCCCTGCCTCCTGAGAAGCGGCCGAAGCACTCCCTGCCCGCCGTGAAGCAGGTTCCGGAGCTCTTCGGCGGACAGTACGTCTTCGACGGCAACACCACCTGGCTGAGGGGCACCCTGACGGACGACGAATCGCTGAAAAAGAAGCTCTCCGAGGTGGAGGCCCTTCTGCGGGATCCCTGGGCCTTCCGCTCCGCCGTGCTCCCTCCCGACTGGGACGAGCGGAAAAAGGCGGTCTTCGAGGATACGGGACGGCGTCCGGGAATGTTCTCCTGGCTGAGAGGTCCCTGCACCATGGCCACGTCGGTGTACGGCGTGGAAAACCTCCTCTACCTGTACTACGACGACGAGGAGCTGTTCACCCGGTTCGCGGATCTCATCGGCGACGCGGTGGTGGCCTACTTCGATCTGATGCGGGAGGAGGCGGGCTATACGGCGGAGAACTTCCCCCACGGGTTCGGCTTCGCGGACGACGACTCCAATCTCTTCACGCCGGAGATGTACGCCGCCTTCGGATACCGGGTGCTGAAAAAGGTCTTTGAGCACTGCGCTCCGGATCCGGGGGACTACCGGTACCAGCACTCCGACTCGGCCATGGGGCACCTGATCCCCCAGCTGGCGGACTTTCACCTGCAGGGCTGCAACTTCGGCCCCACCGTCACGGTGCAACAGATCCGGAAATACATGCCCGACACCCGCATCGACGGACAGCTGGCGCCCTTCACCTTCATGCGGAACGTGGAGGAGGACATCATCGCCGAGGTGCGCCGGGACTGCGAGGCGGCGCGTGAGAACGACGCCCGGGGTCTGAACCTCACCACGGCGGGCTCCATCAACAACGGCTCCCTGCTGACCAGCATGCGGGTCGTCATGGCGGCGATCCAGACCTACGGACGGTACTGAACATCGGAAAAGGAGACGGGCTCGTGACGGACATGGAGCATCGGAACGAAACGGAGGAGCTTCTGGACCTGGCCGTGTCGCTGGGCTACCGGCTCATGACCAGCGGCTCGGAGATCAGCCGGGCGGAGGAGGCGGTCACGAGACTGCTGGCGGCCTACGGCGTTCCCGGGGACGTGTTCGCCATCCCCTCCTGCCTGATCGTGACGGTCTGTCCGGACGGCGCGGAGCCCGTCACCCGGATGCGGCGGATCGGAGCTCACGGAACCGACGTGGACGGGATCGAGCGGTACTACGCCCTGGCCCGGCGTCTGTGCGCGGAGAAGCCCCCAGCGGCGGAGGCCCACGAACAGCTCCGCCGGCTGAAATCCCATCCGGTCAGCTATCGGACGCCGGTCCTCTGCGGGGGATACTTTCTGGCCGCCGCGGCCTTCGCCGTGTTCTTCGGAGGCACCCTGCCGGACGGCCTTCTGGCGGGCGTCTGCGGCGTTTTGACGGGAGCGTTTCTCCGGATGCTGATCCGATTGAAGGTCAACGCCTTCTTCCAGACCATCACAGCGGCGTTCCTCATCGGGGCCGTCTGCCAGACCCTGACCCACTTCGGCGTGATCCGGTACGCGGACGCCACTGCCATCGGCGCGCTGATGCTGCTGGTTCCGGGCATGATGATGACGGACAGCATGCGGGACATCATCTACGGGGACACCCTCTCCGGCATCAACAAGCTGGTGCAGGTCCTCCTGACCACCGCGGCCCTGCTTCTGGGGACCGGCGCGGCGCTCCGCCTGTCCTACGCCCTGTGGGACAGCACCTCCGTGGGCATCAGCCTGGACGTGCCCTATCCCTGGTGGATCCAGGTGCTGGCGGCGGCTCTGGCCAGCGGCGGCTACTGCATCCTCTTCAACATCCGGATGCCGGGGGTCTTCATCTGCATGGCGGGCGGCGGTCTCGGATGGGGCGTGTACCTCTTGGCGGTGCGGCTCGGCGCGTCGGCCCTGCTCGGCAATTTCCTGGCGGCGGCGGCCATCTCCCTGTACGCTGAGATCATGGCGCGGGTACGGAAATTCCCGGCCTTCTCCTATCTGGTCATCGCCCTTCTGCCGCTGGTGCCGGGAGCCGGGGTGTACTACACGGTGGAATACCTCCTGCAGGACAACCGCGCCATGTCCTTCGAGCAGGGCGTGCGGACCGCGGCGACGGCGGGAGTGCTGGCCGTGGGCATGCTGGTGGTGTCCTCCCTGTTCCGCATGGCCGGCGTGGCCCGTCAGCAAAGGTCGGCAAAGCATAACCCATAAGCAAAAACGCCCGGCCGCGGATCCCTCCGGATTGACCCGCCCCCCTGTCAAGCAGACAGTGAAAAAACAAAAGGAATGTTTCATAAATTCCACCCTGCTTTTCAGCGGGGTGGAGTTTTTTTACACGGCAGCGCGATGAAATTCCATCGGCGTCATGCAATTGAGCCTGAGCGGGCAACATCGATTGCTGCAGAACTCGAGCCAGCTCTCGATGGCAGAAACCAGTTCCTCGCGGGAAGTAAAACTTTCTGAGGCAGTACATTTCGGATTTCAGAATTCCCCGGAAGCCTTCCATGGGACCGTTGTCGATACACCGGCCGACACGGGACATACTTTGGTGCATAAGGGTCACGAATTGCCATTCAATTTCAATCCACACTCCCCGTGGGGGGAGTGACCTTAGAGTATGAGGACCTTGTCACATACGCCATGCTTTTTCAATCCACACTCCCCGTGGGGGGAGTGACGATGGAAACACATTTATGGCATATAACTCAAACTTCCCACACTCCCACCCGACCAAAACCGAATCCCCATAAGGCCTGAGCAAAGAAAAAGTGGCACAAACCCCGAAAATCTGGTATAATGGAAGTGCTCAAACAACCACGCCAGAAGAAAGGTTCATGCCATGGCTATTGTAACACAGAATCCGGACGAAATCAAGACCTCCGAGACAGTTTCTTCCTTCATGCGGCGATTCGGCATCGCAAAACTGATCGCCCGCTGCGGCGCGTACAAGGAGAAGGGCATATCCGTTCTCGAACTCTTTCTCGCCGTCTTCCAGAATGTCTTCTCAGACCGGAGCATGTACCGGCAGATGAAGACCGGAAGGTGGGATCACGATTTCTCGAAGAACACCGTCCTATCGTTTCCGGAATTGCGGGAAGATCCGTTGGGAACGCTTCACTGCGCTCCTCTCTGCTGTAGTGGCGAACGTTCTGCGTCCCCGGAAAGCAGGAGATTCCGGCGAAGATCGTGTGCGTCCGGAACCGCTCGAACCGGAAGGACTGGCTGGCGATCCTGTCCACGGACACAGCGCTCGATGAAACGGAGATCATCCGGCTGTACGGCAGAAGATGGGACATCGAGGTGTTCTTCAAGACCTGCAAATCGGTCCTGAAACTGTCCTCGGAGT
>CACYWX010000130.1 GCA_902778205.1 uncultured Ruminococcus sp.
AGGGTGCCGCCCAGGGTGGCGAAGAAGAAGCGCCGGAACTGCATGTGGCGGGAGACGTAGGAGATCTGCACGTTTTTCACGCCGGAGATCAGGATCACGATGCCCAGCACCCGGAGCATCGCCGTCATGTCCGGGTTCTTATAGAACCGGGCGATCAGCGGGGCGCCGAGGAACAGCAGGGCGTCGATCCCCGCATGAATCTGCCGCTCCGTCATCCGGACGAGGGCCTCCCGGTCCACGGCGGATCCGTCCGGGGTGAAGGGCGTGGCCATGGCGGTGCATACGCCGGTGAATGGCAGTTTTTTCTTCATGTCAGCGCACAGGAATCCGGCGCCGGGACTCCTCTTCCGAAGGATCCGCGGCCGCCGGATGAAATTCCGCAAAACGGTTGATTTGCCCGCCGGGATATGGTATGATAATACGAATACAACCCGCCGGGGGCTTCGTTCCATGATATGCGCCGGACGCGGATCGGGTTCCGCCCGGTCCATGATAACACAGCGCCGCCCGTTTGTCAAGGAGGCCGGCCCCCGCGGAAGGAGCGGACTATGATCACGAACAAGCTGCCCGACACCGATCTCCGGCTGTCGGATTTTCATTACGACCTGCCCGGGGACCGCATCGCCCAGACTCCCGCCGAGCCCAGGGACTCCTCCCGCCTCATGGTGCTGGACCGGAAGGCGGGGACCCTGGAGCACCGGATCTTCCGGGACATCGTCGATTACCTGAACCCCGGCGACACGCTGGTGGTCAACGACACCCGGGTGATTCCGGCCCGGATCGTGGGACACCGGATCCTGCGCCGGGACGAGAACGGGGAGCGGGTGCCCACGGAATCCTCCGCGCCGGTGGAGCTTCTTCTGCTGAAGCAGAGGGAGAACGACGTGTGGGAGACTCTGGCGGGACCCGGGAAACGCGCCCGGCCGGGGGATGTGCTGGACTTCGGGGACGGGGTCCTGCGGGCTGAGATCCTGGACGTGATCGAGGGCGGATGCCGGGTGGTGCGGTTCACGGTGGAGCGGGGCGCGGACTCCTTCTTCGCGGCGCTGGATCTGTTGGGAACCATGCCCCTGCCTCCCTACATCACGGAAAAGCTGGCGGATCCGGAGCGGTACCAGACGGTCTACTCGAAGCATCTGGGCTCGGCGGCGGCTCCCACGGCGGGACTGCACTTCACGCCGGAGCTGATGGAGAAGATCCGGGAGCGCGGGATCGACATCGTGCCCGTTCTGCTCCACGTGGGCCTCGGCACCTTCCGTCCCGTGAAGGAGGACCGCATCGCCGATCACGAGATGCACAGCGAATACATCCGGGTCACGAAGGAGGCCGCGGACCGGATCAACGAGCGGAAGGCCGCGGGCGGGCGGATCATCGCGGTGGGGACCACCTCCTGCCGGGTGCTGGAATCGGCGGCGGACGAGGACGGGATCCTTCATCCCGTGGACACGGATACGGGCATCTTCATCTATCCGGGCTACCGGTTCCGGATCGTGGACGCCCTCATCACCAACTTCCACCTGCCTGAATCCACGCTTCTGATGCTGGTGTCCGCGCTGGCGGGCCGGGAGACGATCCTCTCCGCCTACCGCACGGCCGTGGAGATGAACTACCGGTTCTTCTCCTTCGGGGATGCGATGTTTATCGTTTAGAAGAAACAGTTGCCCCATCATCCGCGCGAAAAAACAGGGCCGTCACAGCGGTCCTGTTTTTGTCAGCCTCGGCCCGGTCACTCCACCGTAAAGTCGGTCCACTCTCCGCGCCAGTATTTCATCACGTCGTCCGCCCGCTCCATGCCGAGCTTCTCGTAAAAGGGGACGGCGTTTTCGTTGGCAACAAGATACACGGCGATGTCCCGCTCCCCTCCGGCGGTCTCCAGCGCCTTCTTCATCAGCGCGGTGCCGATGCCCTGCCGCTCGTATGCCCTGTCCACCCCGAGATCCGTGACGAACAGCCAGTAGGCGAAGTCCGTCAGGCCCAGCAGCGCGCCCACCAGGGTCCCGTTTTCGTCGCGGGCCGCCAGACTCACGGACGCCCGGGCGAGCAGTCTTCCGATCCGCTCCTCGAAACGCTCCCTCGGATACTGGGAGCTCAGATCCGTCCGCTTCAGAAAATCGACGTACTCCTCCGGCGTCAGCCGCTCCTCCCGTATGATTGTCATGGTATCCTCCTTCATTTTCCAACGTTTATTTCGCGTCGCTCCGTCTTTCCACAATTTCCAGACGGACCAAACGGGCACGGATCCCGCGTTCCGTTCGCTTCAGTACGGATGCCATCACGGAAACGGGGACCTGTCGGCGCGCCATTTCGCGGAGTGCTTCATCCTGCCCCTCCGTCCACTTCTCCCCCTGCAGAAAGGCATAGGCCTTCTTCGGGCCGGGTCCTGTCTGTCCGGTGAAAAGCAGTGCGTCTATACCGTCCATGATATACCTCTGAGCGTCAGCGTCATATACAGTCACCCGGTAAGGGCCGATCCGCCCGGTGCGCTCCTGCACCGATATTCCCAACTCCCGTCCTTTTTCCGTCGGACGTTTGGCGCAGCTCCCCTCCCCCTCCTGCACAACCTCCAAAAATCCGCGTTCCATCAGAAACGAAGTGATGTCAGCTGCCTTGATTTTTCTTCCCTCTTCCCCCTCCGTCAGTTCGTTGATCCGTCCGGTGATTTCACTGACTGTAACCGGTGTGTCCGACACGGGGATCCGTCTGTGTACGAGCCAGGGATACGTGCCCGACGGCTTCGTCTCCTGCTGCCGTTCCCCGGCTTCACAGTCCCCGATCACCCGGCCCAGCACGCCGGCCGCCTGGAAAAGACAGCGGACAACCTGCACCTGGTTGATGCAGTCATCCTCCTTCGCAGGCTGGCCGCTCACCGGATCGATCCCGTTCGCCAGCTGTTCCAGCATCGATTTTACATGCCGCAGTGATTCTGCATCCGTCACATCTTTCGCCTCCTGTCTCATCAGCCGTTTCCATCCTCATTATAGCACAGCCCCGGGCCGGATGCAAGGTGTGCTTGACGGGGCGGGAAAAACCGGGTATAATGGTCACGGCCGGAGAAAATCCGGCGGAGCACGACGGGGAGGGATCCGGGATGACTGAGGATCGGAAATGGGACAGAAAACTGGGCATCCGCACCGGGGGACGGGACGCATCCCTCGGGGACGAGCACCATCTGCCCTACGAGCCCACGCCCTACGCCGTTCTGGAGCGGCTGGCGGCGAGCGGACGGATCGGCGGGGAGAATCTCCTCCTGGACTACGGATGCGGAAAGGGCCGGGTGAGCCTGTTCCTGTGCCGTGCCGTGGGATGCCGGACCATGGGGATCGACTTCAACCCGGCCATGACCGAGGAGGCGGAGAGGAACCGTCTCGCCATGGGAGTCGGGGAAAGGGTCCGCTTCCTGACGGAGAACGCCGCCCGCTTCACGCCTCCCGCCGTGGCAGACTGCTTCTACTTTTTCAATCCCTTCTCCCTTGAGACCCTGCAGTCCTGCCTGGCCAGGATCGCACAATCCCGGTATGACGCGCCCCGTCCGGTCCGGCTGTTTTTCTACTACCCCTCGGACGATTACCTCCGGTTCCTGATGAACGAAGACGGGCTGACCTTGAAGGATGAAATCTCTGTCGCCGATCTGTTTCCCGGGGACCGCCGGGAGCGCCTGCTGTGCTTTTCGGCGGAGGAATAGAAACGCCGCGGAATACCCCCGAAGGATGATCCGCGGCGTTTAATGGTGGGATATATAGGACTACTTAAGTCAGCAAAAATGATTATTCGCTGATTTTTACATCGTTATAGTTTCAGCAGACTCTCCTTCCACCGCGGGCGGTCCCCCTCCCTCTGAGAGGGAGGCAGGAGGGCGGCCTTCCTATATGGCTTCCTCCCGGAGGGAGCTGTCAGCTATGCTGACTGAAGGAGAGTCTGCCATGCACAGGAGCCACTGACTTAACGATCACATTAACCTTTTAGCTTTTGTCAAAGCGGAGGAGTTTGTGCGGCCCTCTCAGTCAGCTGAGCTGACAGCTCTCCCACAGGGCGAGCCGGGAACAGAGTGCAGCGATACCTGCGTGTGGAGCTTGCTCGCCTGAAGTATCCCTTAGACCCTCTCACAGCACGATCTCACCCTCCAGGCGGATGTCGCGGGAGCCGGCTCCCACAAGGACGCGGAACCGGCCCGGCTCCACCGTCCAGTTGTACCGGATGTCCATGAGCTTGAAGCTGTCGTAATCCAGCCTGAACGTCACGGTCTTCTCTTCCCCGGCCTTCAGGCTGATTCTGCGGAAGCCCTTCAGAAGCATGGGCGGCGTGACCACCGAGGCCTCCGTGTCGTCCAGATAGAGCTGGACCACCTCGTCCCCGTCCACGGAGCCCGCGTTCTTCACGCTGCACGTCACCACCGCGTCGAAGGTGCCGGTTTTGCGGATCTCCAGACCGCTGTATTCAAACCGCGTGTAGCTGAGTCCGTATCCGAAGGGGAACAGGGCGTTCTTCGGCCCCTCGAGGAAATCTCCCGCGCCGCCGGGCAGCATGGAGTAATAGCAGGGGATCCGGGTGGAGGACCGGGGCAGGGACAGGGGCAGGCGTCCCGACGGGTTGATCCGTCCGGTCAGGGCTTCGGCGATGGCGCGGGCTCCGGATTCCCCGCCGTAGAAGGCCATGAGGATCGCGCCGCAGACCTCGTTTTCCCGAGACAGCTCCAGGGGCTTGCCGTTTTCCAGCACCAGGATCAGGGGCTTCCCCAGGGCGGCCAGCTTTTCGATCAGCTCACGCTGGCGTCCGTTCAGAGTCAGCTCGCAGCGGTCACGGCCCTCGCCGCTGGTGATGGTGTTGTCGCCGCCCACAAAGACGATGGTGTCGCAGGAGGAGGCGATCTCCACGGCCTCGTCCATGGCGTCGGCGATTTCGTCCTCGCCCTCGGACCACAGATGGGGCTGGCCGTCCACGATCCGGGGCTCCTTCTTGTCGTAGGTGATGGCGCATCCGTCGCACTGGCGGACCGTGACGCCGTCTCCCAGCAGCTCCTTCAGCTCCTCGTACAGGGAGGGGATATGGAACTGGGGCGTGGAGGAATAGCCGCCGATCTTCTGGGCCGCAGAGGACGGTCCGATCAGCGCCAGGGACTTCACGTTCTTCAGCGGCAGGACCCCGTCGTTCTTCAGCAGGACCAGGGACTCTTCCGCAACCCGGCGGGACACCTCACGATGCGCGTCGCAGCGGATCACGGACTCCCAGGCCGCCTCGTCGGTGTAGGGATGATCGAACAGGCCCAGCTCGAACTTCACCGTCAGGACCCGGAGCACGATGTCGTTCAGCCGCTCCATGGAGAGCTTGCCCTGATTCACCAGATTGATGACGGACTGCTTCCAGAAGGTGGGAGGATAGTCGCAGCCCTGCACGTCCAGACCGTTGCGCATGGCCAGTCCCACGGCGTCCTCGTCCGTCGTGACCATGTGGAAGGTGTGCTTCAGCCGTCCCACGCCGCCCCAGTCGGACCGGGCATACCCCTTCAGGCCGAACCGCTTCTTCAGCACGTCCTTCAGATACCACTCGGAGCACATGAGGGGATCTCCGTCCACGCAGTTGTAGGCCACCATGACGTTGTAAGCGCCGCCCTCCCGGATCCCGGCCTCGAACACGGGCAGGTAGCAGCTCTCCACCTCGCGCCGTCCGGCTCTGGCCGGGGAGCAGTTGGTGCCGCCCTCCGCGATGCCGTGGACGCAGTAGTGCTTGGGCTCGGCGATGACCGCGTCGGGGCGGGAGATGTCCTCCTTCTGCTCGCCGGAGACGATGGCCGCCGCCATGCGGGAGGAGAGATAGGTGTCCTCGCCGAAGGTCTCCTCGATGCGTCCCCAGCGGGATTCCCGGGCCACGTCCAGATTGGGGGCCAGGATTTCGTACATGCCCAGCGCCCGCGTCTCCCGTCCGATGGCCGCGCCGACCTCCCGTACCAGCTCCGGATCGAAGGTGGCTCCGAAGTTTAGGGGACAGGGGAACACGGTGCCCCGGACGCCGCTGATGCCGTGGAGCGCCTCACCGGTGAAGATCGCCGGGATCCCCAGCCGGGAGTGCTCGATGAAATACCGCTGGATCCGGTTGAAGGCCTCCGGGGTGGAGTACATGTCGTGGATGAAGCCGATGCCGTCCTCCCCGAAATCCGCCGCCAGACGGTCCCGGTCGAAGTCCGTGTCCGGCTCCACGCTGCAGTGCTGGCGCGAATCGGGCTTCGTGGCGTACTCCACACCCCGCATCATGCAGGTCTGGGCCGCCTTCTCCGCCAGGGTCATCCGGGCCAGAAGGTCCTCGGCGCGCCGCTTCGGCTCAAGGGCGGGATTCTGATAATCGTACATAGGAAGTGCCTCCTCTTCTGATCTGCGGCGGACACTCCGGCATCCGGCGCATTCTGATTTTATTGTACCGCAAAGGCGCGGTCCTGTCAACGGGTCCCGGAGAGATCCCGGCCCAGCTCCCAGAAGGCCACCGCCGCCGCGGCCGCCACGTTCAGTGAATCCACTCCGTGGAACATGGGGATCTTCACCGTGAAGTCCGCCGCCCGCACCGTCTCCTCCGTCAGCCCGGTCCCCTCGGTGCCGAGGATCACCGCCAGCTTCTCCGCCCGCTTCAGCCGGGGATCCCGGATGTCGGCCGTATCCCGGGAGAGCGCCATGGCCGCCGTCTGAAAGCCCAGCTCCCTCAGCCTCGCCATGCCCCGGGCCGGCCAGTCCGCGTCCTCCTCTCCGATCCTGGTCCAGGGGATCTGAAACACCGTTCCCATGCTGACCCGGGCCGCCCTTCTCAAAAGGGGATCGCTGCACCGGGGTGTCACCAGCACCGCATCCATGCCCAGAGCCGCCGCGCTCCGGATCAGGGCTCCCACGTTGGCGGCGTCCATGATGTCCTCGAGCACGGCGATCCGCCGCGCTCCCCTGAGGACCTCATCAACGGACGGGAGAGGAGGACGGCGCATGACCGACAAAACGCCCCGGGACAGGGAGAAACCCGTGAGCCGCTCCAGAACCTCGTCCGGCGCGGTATAGAGAGGGACGTCCCCCCATTCCCCCGCGAGGATCCGCTCAGCCAGATCCCTTGACGCGCCCCGGAGCTGACTGCCGTCCATGAGAAAGGACAGGGGAACGGTCCCGGCTCCCAGCGCCAGCTCCACCACCGTCCGGCTCTCCGCCACGAAGATCCCCCGGTCCGGATCCCGCCGGGACCTCAGCTGACGCTCCGTCAGACGCGCGTAGGGATCCAGCGCCGGATCGTCAAGGTCCCTGATCTCCACAAGCTCCGCCATATCTTCTCTCCTCCGGACGCGCCGGTCCTCGTTTCAAAATTCACGCGCGGCTTCTTGCAGTCCGCCCCCCGCCGTGCTATAATAAAGGCCGAAAACTCATACACAGGAGGCATCCCCATGGATCCCCGCATTCCCCCCGTCGACCAGCAGGATCTGGTCCGCATCCGCCGTCAGCTTCGCATCGTCGGAAAGCGTCGTCAGATCTGCGAGATACCGCTGTACCCGCGTCGCATCCAGAACGGTCACCTGTCCGTCCAGATCCGCGTCACCGCGAATCAGCGTAGTGCTGTCAGCAGCGCTTTCGGTATCGGCAGCGCTGACGACGATCGAGGGTACGATCATCAGTACCGTCAGCATGACCGACAGGAGAATCGCGCCGATCACGACGGAAAGAATGATGACGAGCGTCGGTTCGATGGCGGACAGGAAAGAGGAAAGCCGTCTGCCGGTGCGGCGGTCGTATTCGTCCGCGATTTCCTGCATGACTTCGTCCGTGCCGCCGGTGCGGGAAGAAACTTCCAGCATGCGCATGTGGAAGTGCTCGAACAGATGCGCCTCCTCAATGGCATCGACGAAGGGGAAACCCATTTCCACCTTGCCGGCGCTCTCGAGGATTCTGGCACGGATCGCCTCATTGCCGACGATGTCCGCGGACAGATCCATGGACTGCTTCGTCGGAAGGCCGCTCTTTAAGGCCAGCGCCATGCCGGAAGCAAACCGTCCGCAGGCGATGTCCTCCTGCAATGCCCTGGTGGGCGCAAAGCGCAGAAGCAGGGAACGGAAAGTGTTCCGGCCCTTATCGGTCAGCGCGAAGAACAGAATCAAAAGAAGCAGTGCCAGCAGAAACAGATTGATGGCAAAGGAATAACGGGAAAGGGCGTTGCCAAACTGCAGCAGGGCGCCTGAGATCCCGCTCATGGATGAGCCCATTTC